>JACWAI010000021.1 GCA_014874415.1 Nitrososphaerales archaeon | reverse complement strand
GTGCTCCATATGCCGTTGCAAAGTCCACCGTTGGCTGGTACACCAAGACGCTCGAGACGAAGGCGTAGAACAGTCCATACAGGATGGTTGCCACCAAGAAGTAGTTTCGGTACCTCCTAATCGAAAACACGTATGGGAGCAACCACCAGGGCGAGATGGAAGCGAAGCCCTGCCGCCGGATAGTCTCGATCCTCCTTTGCATCATCCTGCGGAAGTCGAAGAGCAACAAGGTCACACCGGCGGCCAGTACGATGAGGTAAACCTCCGCCGCCAGCTGGTAGTATCCAACCAGGTCGAATCTGACGAGCCGGAGTGACCCTACTGCTAGCCAGTACGCTACAGAGCCGAAGATTATGCTGGATGCTCCGAGAGCAGCCAGGAAGGGAAACCCGAAATCGAACGGCTTCGTAGCACCCCCACCGGACACAGAGGAGGGGCAGCGAGGTGGATAGACAAAAGGCTAGTGGAGCTGCGCTAGCGTTTCCTCGCTAGGGACAGGTCCCTAGGGAACGTAGACACCAATCTCTCTGGCTATTCTCTTCAGCCTCCCCACCCTGTGGAAGAGGGACGGGTGCGTTGAGAACAGCTCGGTAAGCGAGTTCCCTCTGAAGGGATTGACTATCCAGAGGGCCGCGGTGGCGGGTGAAGGAGCTTTCGCAGGGTTCGACGAAACCGTCCTCGTGTGTGCCTTCTCCGAGATCTTCTCGAGAGCCCGTATGAGGCCCTCAGGATTCCTCGTTAGTTTGGCACCATACTCGTCGGCGTTGTACTCGTCGTTCCTGCTTATTCCAAGCTGAATGAAGGTGGCTCCCAGAGGGACTAAGATCACAGCGGCGAGCAGCAGTAGTGGAGACCCCCCGCTCCTGTTCCTGTTGCCTCCCCCGAACCAGATCGAGAACAGTGCTATGTTTCCGATGTATGATATCGCCCCCACCATGGTGGCGGCTATGCTCGATACGAGGACGTCCCTGTGGATTACGTGCCCTATCTCGTGGCCTATCACGGCCTCGAGCTCGTCGGGGGTCAGGGTCTGCAGTATGCTGGAGGTGGCCACGACGGCCGCCTTGTTCGGTCCCCTCCCGGTGGCGAATGCGTTGGGCTGAGGCGAGTCTACGATTCCCACCCTCGGCATCGGTATGCCCGCCTTCTGGGCCACGTCCCGCACAACCCTGAAGAGCGTGGGATTGTCGCTCTCCTGGATTATCCTGGCCCTGCTCATCTTGAGGACCAGCGAGTCGCTGTAGTAGTACGAAACGAAGTTGAGCACGGCTGCGAGCCCGAGAGCGAGCCTCATCACGGGGATTGGGTCTCCGAAGAAGTACCACCCGACAGCGTACCCTACGGCAAGGAGCAGGCCGGTTAGGACGGCGAAGAGAAGGGTGATCTTCAGGTATGCTGTGGCTGTCATCTGGATTGGCCTACTGATTCCTTTGGGCTGTGCCGAGCCCTATGACCGCGCCGACGAACATCGCGACGGACCCAATCCAGAACCCCCACATCAGCGCGAGGGCGGCGATTGCTGTCACGAGCACAAGCACGGAGCCCCTCCTGACTCGACCGACGCTGCCTGACCTCATCCATGCAACACCCAGAATTCCGAGGGTTAGAACGACTAGAACAAGGGCAAGCCAGAGCCCCGCGGACCAGTACCACGCCGCCCCGGTGTACGCCCCCATCATGCCCCAGTGAAATCCATTCATGCTTCCATAGTACCCCATCATGCCGCCCAGCCCCAGGGAAACAGGATACATCACCAGCACCACGCCGGCGGCCAGCACCTGAACCAAGACTCCGATCGCAGACAGCCAGAATGCCGCAGGGTTGGCAGGTCCCAGGCGGACCGCCGCTGTCATGGCTGGATTTGGTTCCTCCATGGTCTCCGTACTTCCCTCGCGACTACTTCATTCTGCCTGTTTCCAAACGTAACATCCCCCTGCGGCTTACTTGC
>JACWAI010000003.1 GCA_014874415.1 Nitrososphaerales archaeon | reverse complement strand
GTGGAGGACCCTGGCCGGGCCCAGCTTTCCAAGGTCTTCGGGCCTGATATGCGAATTGGCTCCGAAGTGCGTGTGAATCGACTTCTTTCCCTCCCTGTTGACTATGACGTAGGCCCTCCCTGACCTCGTGCCTTCGACGACGAACACTCCGTCTGTGACCACCCCTTCCTTCTTCAACTCCTGGATCTGGGCCCCGGCGATTCGATCCGTTCCCAGCACTCCGATGAACGCGGCCTTCCCTCTGCCGAGCATTCTGGCTGCCGCGACGGCCACGTTCGCTCCCTTCCCCCCGGAGAACTCTTCGACGTCCCTGACAGGCACCTCCTCCCCCAGGCCTGCGAAGGCGTCCTCGAAAATGCTCACGTCCCAGTTGATGGCCCCGATCACGGTGAGAAGGCGCCTCTGTCCGGCCGACCCCCTGACCCCCTTTTCCTCTGGATCCTGCAAGTCCATCCTGGTTTTTCCTCGGCTCCCTCGGACTGTCGTCACTTATAGGTCGAGGTGCCCCACTTCGCCAGGGCCGTCCTGAGCTCGGGGCTCCTCTCCGCGCACTCCTCTATCGGCCTGTCTTCCAGGTATCCATCGATGGCATCCCTCAGGGCCCTGGACCCTGCCTTTCCGCCATCGGGGTGTCCCCAGATGCCGCCGCCGAGCTGGATGACGATGTCCGTGCCAAGGATGTCCAGGAGGGGGTATACCAGTCCGACATGGAGGCCGCCTGAGCTCACCGGAAGGATGGGCTCCTTGCCACGCCAGTCCTGTGAGAGGTCCCACCCCCAGCCGGGGCTCCGGGGGAGGTACACCTTGTCCCTGAGTGCGACGACCTCTTCCTTTGTGCCCACGAGCTTGCCAAGGGCTGTTCCTATGTGCAGCTGGTCGGCGCCAATCAGCCGGGCGGTCTCGGCCAGGACGGCCATGGACAGCCCGTGCTGCGGGTTTCTGTCGAAGGCGGCATGAAACGCCCTGTGGGCGTGGATGGCGAGGCCGAGGTCCTCGCACACGTCGCGCATGGTCTGGAACGCGGCCCATCCGGAGGTGCATATGTCGATCATCACGAACTCCCCTCCCAGATCATGGACCAGCTTTGCCCGCTTCTCCATCTCTCGGGTCTCGGCCGTGATGTTGATCAGGTAGCTCTTCCTCTCCCCCGTCTCCTTCTCGGCCCTTTCCCTGTATCTGTAGCAGAGCCTCGCCCGCCTGGAGAAGGCGTTGAAGCTCTGGTCTGTCAGGTTCTCGTCGTCCTTGAGGAGATCCAGTCCCCCGCTCCACCCTTCGTACCCGTGGCGGGCGTGCTCCTCCGCTGTCAACCCCAGCTTTGGCTTCGGCACCGACGCAGTCAAGGGACGTCTGGGGATCCTCATGAATTTCCTTATCCCGGGGACCCCAAAGTGTGGACCGCGGAAGGACTCGACAAGCCTCCTGGGCCAGACCACGTCCACCAGGCGGAGCCCCGCCACAGCCTTCATCCCGAAGACGTTTCCAGCGATGGAGCTCAGGATCTGGGGCATGTTCGCCTCCTCGAAGAGCTCTTCGGGGTATGAAATCCGGACCAGGTCCCCTTCGACTTCGTACGCC
>JACWAI010000020.1 GCA_014874415.1 Nitrososphaerales archaeon | reverse complement strand
CTCACCCCCCCTTCGACCTTCTTCCCGAGGCCGTGCCCCTTCTCCTCCCGCCTCACGTAGAGCATCGGCTTCTTCAGAAGGTATGCCAAGGTAGAGGATATGGTGACTCCCGCCGTCGCGACCCCGGCGACGGCGTCGAAGTTCTTCTCTCCGATCTCCTTGGCCACCGCCAAGTAGGCTGCGATGGCGAGCCCGTATGCTTGCGGGTCGCTGGGGACGACTCTCAGGTCGAGGTAGTACGTGCTTTGTTTCCCACTTGTGAGGGCGAACTTCCCGAACCTCAGAGCTCCGACGCGAAACAGCGCCTCGGCGAGGGCTACCCTCCCTCCGACTGGTTCAGTCATCGGACGGATATCCACCAAAAGAGGGTCTTTCAGCCTGTCTCGCCTGCGGATTTGAACCTGCGCCCAAGAATCTCCCAGCGCGGTCCAGCAGCGCAGAGGCGTTGGTCACGTACGTTTCGGGGTCCAACTCCGTAGTGCTCGCCGAGTCCACATCGATTAGGAAGACCATGTGCACCCGCGCATGCATGAGCTCTTCGATGGAGATGGGGGGCTTGTTATAGCGGACGTCTGTCAGGGTCTTGATTCGCTCGGCTTCTTCAAGGTTCCTCGCCCGCGGGGGCTTCACGAAGAACTCTGGCAGGTCGAGGACGTACGACGGGGTCGTCCCCAGGGCGAACTTTCCCGCGAAACGGCTGTACCTGGCGACCTTGCTCGCGATTCTGCTCCGCGCGAAGGCCGAAGGTTCGAGTGCCGCTTCCGGAGGGATGAAACCCGTCTCGATTTCGACTATGAGCGGCCCGTCACCTCTCTTGCCCATGACGTCGCAGATCAGCGCCTCGTCCACCCTGTGCTCCACTTTTACCGAGTACCCCTGCTTGACCAGGCTGCGGGCGCACACCAGCTCGAGCGCGGAGTGGTTGATCTTGACGAGGTTCTTCCTGTACAGGTTCACCAGGATGTCCGCAATCGCGAATACCTTCGAGCGTACTTCCTTGTCGTCCTCGGAACAGGCCCTGGCAGCCAGCTCATAGAGGTCTGCCCTGAACCTCCGTACGTCCAATCGTTTTCCCCCGGTGGCGCCGCTGTATTAATGTGCCGAGCCACGCCTCTGGCTTGCGCTTTCGTCCAGGATCCTCTTCACCTCCAGGTCCTCGACCTGGTCGAAGTCTCCATAGAACTCGCCTATGGCCAGAAACGGTCCCGGCGTCTCGAGGCAGAGGACTCTCGCCCCTTCCTCAGCAAGCGTCTCCTTCGCGTCCGCCGGTGCGACAGGCACGGCTACGACTATCTCCTTCGGCTTCCTCTTCTTGACCGAGATTACCGCAGCCCCCACCGAGCTCCCCGTCGCTATGCCGTCGTCGACGATGATGACTACCTTCCCCTCCAGCTCGGGATATGGTGCGTCCCCCCTCAGCCTCTCCAGTCTTTCCCTGACCTCCTCCCTCTTCTTCCGCACCTGGTCGTCCAGGTATGAGGCGCTCGCCCCGAGCGACTCGGCTGCCTGCCTGTCCATAATCACCTCCCCGTCCTGGGTCACAGCTCCTAGCGCATACTCGGGCTCCCCGGGAGCCTCTATCTTCCTCGTGACGACTACATCGAGCGGGGCCCCCAAGGCATTCGCCACTTCGTTGGCCACCACCACGCCTCCCCTGGGTATCCCCAGGACCACCACGTCCCTGCCCCTGAACTGCGAGAGGGCCGAGGCGAGCTTCCTGCCTGCATCCACCCTGTCCCTGAATAACAAGACCGTCCCCGCTTCGGGGTCGCCCCTGGGTGATATTTGGCTGACTCGCCCGGCTCTCAGGAGGGATGTGGCTTTCCTCCGACGGCGGCCTCGTAGCGTTCCTTCATGCCGCCGTCCCGGTTCGCCCTCGGTTTGGCCTTCGTGAAGTCCGGGTCACCCCGTCTCTACGCGCCACCATCCCGCTCGCGGGTCGGTACGTTGCGCCAAGGCTTTCCCCGGCGCCCATTCATGTCCGCGAATCCATCCTTTTCCTGGCCGGACGAGCAGGAAGATTAGCGCCTGACGAGTATAAATCAGTTGCTGCTATTTCCATTTTCAAGAATCAGATACTTCTCCAGGGGGGAGCTGGACCCGACCACCCAAATTTCCCACTTGGCTCTGATCCTCATGTCGACCGAGCGCAGTTTTCCCTGAGGGACAGCGAGGATCCTTATCACTGAACCCCGCCTGAACAGGTACGGCTGGAACCAGACGCTCGAAAAGTTCTTTGTCCCGAGCCGCTTCATGTTGGGGTGGGTCTCGCATTCGACCAGGACGAGCTGTTCTATCCCGCCCTCCGACCTGTACGCCAGGAGGTCGGGCCTGTAAGACGACCAGGACACCTTGTCCCCCGGAGGGAACGATGGCTCCTCCACCACTGCATACCCTTCCCGCTCCAGCTCGTGCCTGACGACTGCCTTCATCGACCTGTGCATCCGCGACTCTGCCACGCCGGGGGAATGCGGCCCGGGGGATTTCACCCTTTGACACGGTAACTTTTCACCTCGCGTCAGAGTTTGCTCACGCAGGCCTCCCCCGCCGAGCCCGCGTCGAAGATAGCAGGGATTAGGTCGAGACATGGGGGCTGATGTCTTTTATAGACCCGAGAAGGCAAACCGTCCCCAAGTGATGGCTTGACCGATATTTTGAACGAGGTGCGACGCATCGGCGGCTCCATTCAACGGGTCGCCTCGCGAATGGACGTTCCCAGCAGGTCGTGACATAGAGATGGACCGAGAAGAGAAACTTTCCTCCTTCCTTGGCCTTCTAGCTCTCATCCCCGCTGGAAAGGCCACGGTCACGGTCCAGGGGCACCCCCTGGTCACAGTTGACGCCGAATCCAAGACGCTGGACGTCGAAGCCGACGGAGTCAGAGAAGCCGGGCTACATCTCTCAGACATCGTCAGAGTGCAGGAGGGCGGCTCGAACTTGATCGAAGGCTCAAGACAGGTGACCTCGGTCCTCTCCACTCTGGGATGGAAATTGACTCTCTATGCCGAAGGGGACCGGATACTGACCATGGGAAGCGGCGTGTCCAGGTTGACTGGGCGCATCAGCGTGAACCCATTCAGGTTGAGGAAGCTTCTGAAGGCGCTGAAGTAGCGGTCTTCCTACGCCTTCGCCATCAGGGCGACGTTCCTCGACGCCGAAGCCTTCCTTTCGTCCTCGGTGATGTCCCTGACATGAGCGGTCAGCGTGACGAGGCCGTTGAGCTCGACCCCTATGCCAGTGTTCGGGAATTTCACAGTCATTCCCTGTAGGTTGATGTCGACCTGTGAATGCTTGTCGGAAAGGGCCTCTATGATCCCCTCGACGAGCGACCTTTCAGCGTCCGATGCGCTTTTCGATTGTGCCATGCCCGCCCATAATACGTGGTAGATATTTACTGTTTCGCCAATCCGGAGGCCCCGCCGGAGCGTGCGGTATCAACGAACATGATCCATCGATTCGTCCGAGTTTGGCACAGACGGATGATAAAGGCGCCCGCTTTGTCTACTAAAAATCTGTTCTTTGTCAGCAAGTGGAGTCAAGCTAGGATAACAGTCGCTCGAGCCAAGGTGCTGGTAGCTCTCTCGCTGTTGGCCCTGCTGATGGCCAAGGGTGCAGTCCGAGTCGACACCGGTTACGCGCGAGGTCGGGAATATTCCGGGCTGCTCCTCGGTCAGAAGCAGAGCCTCGTGCTCGCCAGAGCCCGGTGTGGTCCCACGACCACGCCTCGGGAAGGTGGAGAAGCGCAGGCGGGGGTGGAAGCGCACTGAAGGCGGAGGTTCGCTGGAGGCAGAGAACCCTTCTTCGGCCGAGCGAGGTGTGGAGCTCCATGCTTAGCACCGGACTGGGACGCAGAAGAGTTTGAACCCCGAAGGCGCGCCGAAACCCGAGGCGCGGTTCGGCTCCCAAATGCGATTCGAAACCGGAACGGAGCGCGGAAGAAAGACCGCACATGACCCTGAACGGGCAGACGAAGACAGCGAGGGGCGGCTTAGCTTAATTACGCTGATTCTCCCGGGAGCAGATCGTTGAGCGACATAACCGCACAGAACGGGGACTCGGTGTCCGTCCACTATGTCGGCAAGTTCCCTGGGGGGAAGGTCTTCGACACCAGCATCAGGGCTGAAGCAGAGAAGTCGGGCCTGTTCAACCCCGCCCGGGATTACAAGCCTCTGCAGGTCGTCCTAGGGCGGCATCAGGTGATCAGCGGCTTCGAGGAAGCGCTCATCGGGATGAAGATCAACGAGACAAAGGAAATCACGCTCCCCCCGGAAAAGGCGTACGGGAACTCCAGTCGCCACCCGATGGCGGGGAAGACGCTTCAGTTCAAGCTGCTCTTGACTAACATCAGGAAGCCCTAGGCCGCTTCACCGTGGACCGTTTCGGCCCGTTGTGCCTCGCATAGTAGGCGCGAAACTTCATCCTGTTCCCGCAACTCTCCATGCTGCACCACCTCCTGGTCTGGCTCTTCGAAAGATCGAGGAACAGCGAGCCGCACCCCTCTTCCTCGTTCGCGCATTCGCGCACTCGGTGCAGCTCGTCTGATGTCAGAAGACCAGCGGCCGAGCTCGCTATGGGGTAGAGCATCATGTCAGGCGAGACCTTCACGCTCCAATCCCATCCGTACGCCTCCTTCCCTTCCGTGACGCTGACGTGAGATAGTCCCCTGCCCAAGAACTCGTTGAGGATGTCGAGGTCCATGGTCTCGGCCTTTCTTCCGTGGGCTACTCTTGAGAAGATACGATAGAGGGCCTCCCTGAGTCTTATGGCGTCCTCCAACACGCGGGTGGACTCCTCCATTGAAGCGCCGCGGTTCAGGATTGCTTCCTGCTTTCCATCAATTATCCCGTGTTTCCTGCTCCATTCGAGAAGCTTCGCATACGATTTGAGCTGGTCCTCGGCGTGGTCGCTCGTGCGCCAGTCGACGACGTCGGTGAAATCCAGGCAGAGCTCCAAGTCAGTCCCCATCAGTCCCCGACTTGTCGCCTGCATGCGCGAATACTTTCAGAGACCCCCTATATCAACCTAACCACCATACGAAGTATTGGGCGGAGAGTTAAAATACCTACCATGTCCATGCGTGGATGGTAGTTAGGAAATGAGCAAACCAGAATTCGCCATGGAAGCTTCTGCTTCCTCCGAACCCACGAGATCCGTTCCCCTGGAAACCGCAGGGAGCGCAAAGGAGGTCGCAGACAGGATCAGGCAGGGCAGGTCGGTCCTGGAAATTGTTTCGACCCCCTGGGGCGTCGAGTTCTACGTCAGGGACATCGGGGTTGTACCATGAGCCCGGATGGAAAGGTGCGGGTCGTCGTGAAAAGCCGAAGGGTCCCATCCAGGACCTTCGACTTCAGCGAGCCGGTCTACTCCCCCATAGGGATGCGAATGGGGACCAAGAGTAACAGGCTGGTAGTCTACGACTACGTCCTGGACGAAGAACACAGGAGAGCAATAGAGGAGGGGCACAAACTCGCGTGCGACTTGGGCCTGGACCTCGAGGTCGTCGACCGGACGAGGTCAGGGCTTTTCAGGCGCGTGCTTTCGTCCTTCGGCCGCGGCAGATCCGGGGAGCCGAGCATCGAGGTCAGGCCGCCTCTGGGCGCGCAGCCTGAAGCACCTCGGGTCCTCGTCCAGCACGGCTAGAAACGTCGCCGACTTGAACCGCCAATCTGACGGAGTAGCGCCCTCGGTCTCGCTCCTGGGCGACGCCCTTAGCTCGCGTCAGGTGCTCGGAGCCGCGATCATCGCCATGGCAATCCTGCTGTCTTCCATCAGGTGAACCGACCGTTTCCCTTCATGACGACCTGGGAGTCGTTGCAGGGCGTCACGCTCCTTGTATACTCGCCTTGACACCGAATGCTTTTACCTCCGGATGCTCAGCCGGAATGCACAGGCATGGCAAAGAGGGCCTTCACAATAGACATCGGGACCGAGAAGATACCTGTCGAGGGGCACGCGCACCAGAACGTCGCGGTCAAGTATCTCATGAAGCGCCGCCGAAGCCTCATCTTCACCAAAGACCCGGCGAAGGTGGAGAAGCTGTTTTCAGAGGTGCCCAAGCAGATCAGCATCATCGGGGCCAACGTAACCAAGACCTACAAAGTAAGTTGGGAGAGGGTAAGCACGCTCGAGTTCGCGGGAGCGAGGTTCACGTTCACCCTCGAAGAAGTGACATAGGTCATCCTTTTCTGCAAGTGCATTCCGCCCGTCCGCATGACTCCTGGTCAT
>JACWAI010000019.1 GCA_014874415.1 Nitrososphaerales archaeon | reverse complement strand
GTAGCAGCACAGTGCGGTGAGAATCCGCACCGCCGAAAGGGCCAGGGTTCCTCGGCAACGCTCGTCAGCCGAGGGTTAGTCGGTCCTAAGTGTTCCCCTAACCGAGGAACGCGAAAGGGAAGCAGGTTAATATTCCTGCACCACGCGGAACCCTGTCCAACGTTGACCACATCGCGATAGGTGGAGTCGTCTTGCCTGGCGATTCAACCGTTGAAGTCTCTGGAGTGCCGTAATGGCGAGAAGGGGACGAATGCGGGAGTACGGGGGCAACTCCGTCCGCTGATTCGTGGTGTCCGTGAAAGCTTCGTTGGAGTCATTCCGTGTGTCCGTACCTAGAACTGACACAGGTGCCCCTGGGTGAAAAGCCCAAGGCGTGTCGGCGAAAATCCACGCGAGGGAATTCGGCAAATTAGCCCCGTACCTTTGGTATAAGGGGTGCCAGCCGCGCGAGCGGCTGGTCGCAGTGACTAGGGAGCCCCGACTGTTTAACCAAAACACAGGTGGCCGCCAGATCGAAAGGTTGTGTACGGCCGCTGAAGCCTGCCCAGTGCTGGTATCTGAAAGCTCGTTTCAACGGGACGAAGGACCAGTAAACGGCGGGGGTAACTATGACCCTCTTAAGGTTCCATACGCGAGCCTTAATAAAAATCGGCCATATGCGGGAAACCCCGAGCATCCTCGAGTACCGCGAACGCGGTAACAATCTCGAGGTGCGGACAATCCGCAGGGAAGGCCGATCTCGGAAACGAGGTCGGAACCCTCAGAGACTTTACGCCGGTCCCGCCGCAAGGCGGTGAAGATAAAGTCCGACCCCCATGGCGACATGGGGAGGCCGCGAGAAATCGCGGCCCGCCTGTTCCCTCGATGCGAACACGAGTGCAAACGCGAGGGAGAGGTCTCGAAAGCAACAGATGTGAGCGTAATACCTTGTCGCTTAATTGGCGACTTGCATGAAGGCCCAACGAGAGCTCTCCTGTCCCCGCGTGGAGGCCGGTGAAACTGACGTACTGGCGCACAGTCCAGTACCTTCCACCTGAAAGCGAAGACCCCGTGGAGCTTTACTGCAGTCTGTCGCTGCCGTATGAGTTTGGATGTGTAGAGTAGGCGGGAGCCGTTACAAAGGGTCGGCCGCTAGGCCGATACCGAGGCAACGATGAAACACCGCCCTTCTGAACTCGTACGGCTTACCCCTTCGGAGGGACAACGATAGGTAGGCAGTTTGGGTGGGGCGCCACGCCCTCAAAAAGATAACAAGGGCGCCCAAAGGTTGGCTTAGGAGGGTCAGAAATCCTCCGTTAACTGTAAGGGGAAAAGCCAGCCTGACGTGGACTTGCCTAACGAGAGTCCACGACACGAAAGTGGGGCCTAGCGAACCCATGAGCCTCATTTATGGGGGCCATGGATGTCAGAAAAGTTACCCCGGGGATAACTGAGTCGTCTCCGGCTAGAGTTCCTATCGACCCGGAGGCTTGCTACTTCGACGTCGGCTCTTCCTATCCTGGTGGTGCATGAGCTGCCAAGGGTGGGGTTGTTCGCCCATTAAAAGGGATCGTGAGCTGGGTTCAGACCGTCGTGAGACAGGTTTGTTGCTTTTTGGTGGAAGCGCTTTGATGCCTGAGGGGAAGGTCCCTTAAGTACGAGAGGAACGGGGGATCGGCGCCTCTAGTGTATGGGTTGTCTGGCAAGGCATTGCCCAGCAGCCACGCGCCATGCGGATAACGGCTGAAAGCATCTAAGCCGGAAACCGTCCTCAAGACGAGGCATCTTACGGCCGCGGTAGTCGACCGCGTTGATAGAGCGGGG
>JACWAI010000018.1 GCA_014874415.1 Nitrososphaerales archaeon | reverse complement strand
GTCATAGAGCCTGGAAGCCTCCTCGGACGTAGGGTACCTGATTTCTTCAGTCAAGGCGCTGGGCCGATGGGTAGGTAGTCGTTATTGGAATATAACCACCAGTCACCTAATAACCGTACAGGGATTCATTGCGCCTCCGCCTGGAATATCTCATCCATGCGTTGGGAAACAGTTGCGCTAACCCTCCCTCGGATTGTTCCAATCCTAACTTGAAGGTTGATTAGCAATATAGGTAACTGGGTTCGCATTGAGCCTCTCAGATAAGGCATGGAAGCACATTCGGGAGAGGCACCCTGAAGTGTTCCGCTATAGAGGGGCCCTCCTTGAGGTCGCCACGAAGCCCCAACTCATAATGAAGGGACGGCATGACGAATTGAAAGCGGTCAAGTTCCTGGATGAGACACACCTGGGCCCAATGTATCTCGTGGTGGTCTTCAAGGAGCGCGGAAAGAGGAAGGAGATAATAACAGCCTACTTCACTTCAAATCTGGGGAAGATCAGAGGAGAGGTGGTTTGGAGAGCCTAGTCGTGAAGCCCGAGAAACTGGACATCGACTATGACGATAAGGGCGACGTTCTTTACATTTCAGTCGGGAAGCCCAAAGAGGCTGATGATTCAATCGAGCCGCAGGACGGGGTCGTAATGAGGACGAGAAGAGGGGAACTCGTGGGGATTACAATCGTCGGGCTGAAAAAGAGGCTTCGTTCCCAGTCGCTCCCGGGCCGTATTCTTCGCCGCAGATAGGATCGTTGCGCCTCCACCGGGAGTACCTCATTCTATCGTTGAGAAGACCTCGAAGGACCGGCTAACATTTTCGATGCGACCCTTACAAGCTCCTCGTTTCCCGAGGTCACCCGGCCGTCAGGTCCTCTGAATGTGTCTTCAAGGCCGATGCGCGTGTCAATCCCTCTGTTTACTGCGTTCTCGAGGAGTATCCAGGTGGCGGCACCATCTCCATGCTGGAGTCGGGGCGCAGGCAAACCGAGGCGGTCAAGTTTCACATGAATACGATTTACGAACTGGACTGCCCCTACGGGAGGAAGGTCTACGGGCTCGACGCAGACTCGTAGTAGCCTGTCCCCCAGTCCAGAAGCGTCAAGACGATTCACGTCCTGGGCCGTCCAGACCCCTGCCTCGATTCCGATGCCGGTGCTCAGAAGCGCCCTCATGACATCGGTCGACCCATCCTCCGAGAGATTGACTGTGGCGTAATCCGGGACCCTCCATCGTCTGATGAGTTTACAGCGGCGCTCCACGTCAGGCTCGATCCAGGCGCCTGTCGTGATCCCGACGGGGGCTCCGCACGCCGACTTCACTTCCTTGACCACGCCGTCGACAATCTCTGGATTCAACGTTTCGCGGCCCTCAGAATCGCGAGGATGGAGGTGGAAGGATTTCGCTCCTGCTCTTACGCACGCCGCCGCGTCTCGAGCGAGTTCTTCCCCCGAGACCGGTACGGCGGGGTGATCGGCCTTGGTGAGCCCTCCGTTCAGAGTCGCCTGCAGCAACTTCGTGCACCTGTTTAGACTAGATTTCTTATGGCTTTGCGATGACCGAGCCGTGCGTAGGGTTCATTGCGCCTCCGTCGGGAATACCCCAGCCATATGCTGGTAACTCAAAGGCTAGACATAAAGCTGGATTGTTTTGGTAATCTGAGATTGGGAATAAACTCTCAGGTCTCGTCAATTACAAGCACAGACACCGAACCAGGTCAAGTATCATTCTCTGTTTGATATGACTTTTCTGCCCTGACATCTAGATTAGCAATGCTATGATAGTATACTCGGGCAAGTGTGGTACTGATTGTGTCAGACGACAGGAAGAAGGCTGATGCTATGCAAGTACATCGCTGCTCTCATAAACGTCGCAGATTTGTTGAAGTCGTGCAGAAAAACGTCGTGAAATATCAAGCGGGTGCTCATTTGATTGGTGGCGAAAAGACCACCTCAAACTATGTTGCAATCTACTTTTGCCCTGACTGCAAGGAAACACTCGCAAAGGACGTATTGTCGTTCTAGACCCTTTCGCAGGGTCAGGTGTATTGTGGTTGGATCTTGTGATAACCAACCCGCCGTGCACAGGGTTCATTGCGCCTCCGCCGGGAATACCTCATCCAAAGCGTTGGGGTATAGTTAGTGGACGGGCTGAACTGGTCGCCGAAGCTTCCAGCGTACACCCCCACCACTTCAACGCGATCTTCTATCGCCCCCCTCCAGAGCCCGCTCCTCCCCATTGCTGGAGAGGTTAAGGCTCAAGGCTCACTCTTCTCGGGAGTGGCTTCCCGCTTAGATGCTTTCAGCGGTTATCCACGATTACTTAGCTGCCCGGCGACGCCCTCTCGGACGACCGGTACGCCAGAGGTAACGCCCCGCTGTTCCTCTCGTACTGGGCAGGGCTTCCCCTCAGTGAACCACCGCTTCCATCAGGTAGAGGCCGACCTGTCT
>JACWAI010000017.1 GCA_014874415.1 Nitrososphaerales archaeon | reverse complement strand
ATGACTTCGGCTGTGTACATCAATCTCCTGGGCGCGCGGAACCCCGCCTCACCTTTGTCGCCCTCCGAAACCACGGTCTCCATCTATCTCACGTAGGTTGACTGGTCGCGGTGGTATTTGTTCTTAGTGTTCTTAGCAGCCTTGGGACGTTATTCATCCTGCCAGCGGTCTGACTAGCCCAGGCTCCAGGTATTGGAGGTAGGAGTACCGCCTGGCGTTATGCACGTCCTTCCTCAGCAGCTCCTCGGTCCTCTTCCTCCAGGCAAGCCTCTTCCTGATCTTCCAGGGGAACCTCGCCTTGTCCATCGAGTTACCTGTCTCCGATATGGAGCGCATGTGGTACTCCCCGAGCCACTTCTGGGGGTCGTCGACGAGCGCGTAGGTCATCTCCATCCAGGCAGGGTCCCCGTGGCTCCTGTAGGTCGAGTTGACCTTCGGGAGGAAGTAGGGCGTTGCCCCGTACCCCTCGATGGTCGTGCAGGCGCTCCTCGCGGCGTACAGCGAGTCTCCGAGCATCCTCTCCATCGAGGGGCAGTTGATGTGCGTCTGCGAGGCGACGGAAGGGAAGAAGGAGAACTCGCCGATGGAGTGGTCGTCGGTCGTCGCGAAAGCGGAGTAGATCTTCGTGTGCACCCCGATGGAGGAGACCGTGTACTGGAAGTCGTGCCTGGTGGTGACTGTTGCGGCGGCGGTGGGCCACGCAGCCGCCTCCTCCTCCTCTTCGGCCCCTGTTTCCTTCTTCTTATCCTCCCTTTTCTTTTTCTTCTCCTTCTCCTCTCTCTGCGCCGCCCGCACGGACTCGTAGTTCACCTTGGTCGACGTCGGGTCTCCGCTCCCGTCTGTGGAGAACGTGCCCTCGTTCGCGTTCCCGTACTCGTTGGTCAGCCTAAAGACCTCCTCGAGAATCCTCGTGACTGGGCCGGGGTCGTACCCTCTCTCCACTGTTTTGTAGGAGAAGAAGTTGTCCGAGAGGCGGAGCTTCTCCCTGAAGACGACCGCCAGCCCGGCAGCCACCCTGTTCGAGACCCCGAAGTACGACTGCATCAGCATCACCTTCGCGACGTCTACGGGGGAGTGGACGGGCGGCCTCCCTACTACTCGCCCTTTCCTCTCAAGCTCTTCTGCAGGGAGGCGGGCGAACGCCTCGTCGACGAGGACCCTGACGGTGTAGAGCATGTCCGCGAGCTCGTAGGCCTGGGCCTCTGTGTAGGAGGACCAGTCGAGGGACTTCCTGGGCCTCTCGTCGTACTCGAACTCCCCCGACCTGACGGACCTGACCAGTCCCCTGAGCTCTTCAGTCGTGCGCCGACGACGAGGGCCTCCTCCTTCCTTCTTCTCGTTGTCCACCAAGCATGCAATCGACCTGCGGTCCGTCTTTTAATCGCGCATGTCCGAATCGGCTCTCAAAGGAATCAGGGAATCTGCTCTCTAGCCTATAATTCAAGGGAGACGCACCTACAGTCAGACAGTGCGATTAATTACGTCCCAAGGCTTGGTGTCGATTCTTGCAAAGCCCTCAGAAGAGGCTGTAGCAGCGAGGACGAGGAAGGCTCTGAACGAATGGAACCATAATCTGCAGGGGCTCAAGGGACCCCTAGCCCACGTCGCCCCCAATGCGCCCAGGTGCGGATGAACGCTACTGAAGCAATAGAGAAGTCGTGAAGAAAGGGGCGAGGGATTAGCGCGCAATCAAACCTTGAAGGTTCTGCGGACAGTTCACAAAGAGCTAGTGCCGCATCCACAAAGGTTGTTCATGTTTCCTACGATGATGTCTTCCTCTTTGCGTGTCCCTGAAGGTCTTGTGCCTGGCCTCCCTCTCTGAGTTCCTGTAGCCTACCGCATCCTGGAACGCCCGGTCCACGTCCT
>JACWAI010000016.1 GCA_014874415.1 Nitrososphaerales archaeon | reverse complement strand
GACGTAAGCGAGAAGATTGGGGGGCTGATGATGAAGGACTGCCTGCGCCTCCTCGAAAAGGACGAAGGGACTCGGATGATAATGATAATCGCGAAGACGCCGACGGACCGCGTGATCAAGGACGTCATGGACCACGTGGACAGGAAGACCACGAAACCCGTTGTCGCCTGCTTCCTGGGGCTCGACCCGCCGTCGGCGCACAGCGGGAGGGTCAACTACGCCAAGACGCTCCATTCCGCAGTCCACGCGGCTGCGCAAATGTCAGGTGAAGACGCGGAAGGCGAGTTCGACACCAAGATACCGACGAAGTTCGAAGATCTTTCGAAGTCGTCCAAGAGGCTCAAGGCGTCCATCGGGAGCGGCAGGAAGTACGTCAGGGGGCTCTACAGCGGGGGCACCCTGGCCCACGAGACCCTCCTCATTTTCAGAGAACTCCTTGGCGAAGCCTACAGCAACACGCCTCTTTCAGACGAGTTCATGCTGCAAGACCCGAACGAAAGCAGGGAGAACTCCGTGATCGACCTGGGGGACGAGTTCTTCACGTCCGGGCGCGCCCACCCGATGATAGACCCCACCCTCAGGCGGCTCCGTCTGTCCCAAGAAGCGAAGGACCCTGAGGTGGCCGCGATAATGCTGGACGTGGTCCTGGGGTACGGTTCGTCTTCCGACCCGGGGGGAGCCCTGCAGAATGCGATAGCCGACGCTGTCAGCTCGTCCCGGAAGAGGGGGGACGGCCTGGCAGTGATGGCCCATGTGTGCGGGACGGAGAAAGACCCGCAGTCTCTCAAGGGGGAGATCGAGAAGCTCTCTGATGGAGGGGCGGTTCTCTTCGGGAGCAACGCCCTCCTTGCAGCGCAGGCTGCCCTGATCGTGGGCGGGGAAGGGGCTAAAGCGAGATTGAGGCGAAAATGGGGGGAGCTCTTTGGCTAGAAAGGAGCGGAAGCTCATAGGGTCAGAGCTAGTGGTCCTCAACCTCGGCCTCGACATCTTCAGGCAGGCGCTGGAAGACCAGAACGTGAGGTGCGTCCAGGTAGACCTGGCGCGGGCTCCCAAACTGGACAGGAAGCTGGCTGACGCCCTCGACAGGCTCCTGTGAGAGACCAGCCGAAGCGACCTAGAACTCTATCTCGATGGAAGAGGTGGGCTTGAGCGGCTTCGCCTTTGCGAGCGTCCCCTTGTCGACGGGCCTCGACCCCAGCCAGTTCCTCTCCTTGGCGAATGGCTTGACGTACTGCTCCCACTGCTGCCTGTTGATGTAGAATATTCTCGCGCCCCCTAACTCGTGCTGCATCTCGGGCCATGCCTTCGTGACGTGGTTGAACCTGAACCCGAGCCTGAAGCCGAACGGGCTCTCGAAGGTCGCCCACCATTCGTTCACGCCGACGACGTCGAACGCGTGCTCCATCTTCGAAACGTAGAGGAGCACCCCGACCCTCTCGGCCCTCTTGAGGACCAGCGTGTGGAGGCTGACGGCGACGTTCCTGTCCCAGAACCTGTGGTCGACCAGCCCTACGAGCTCCCCGTCCTTCTTTGTGGCCACGATCACGTAGGCGTCCTTCAGCCTGTTCTGCTGCCATGCGAGGACCTCGGCGTAGGTCCTGACACCGACCAGGTGATAGAAGTCCTTGTCATACTTGCCGTCGATGAGCGGCTTCAGGGACTTCAGAATCGCAGGGGCCTCGCTCTTCTCGGCCGACCTGATCACGAGCTGCTCCCCGTCCTTCATGGTGTACGTCTTGGGGGAGAGCGGCTTCTGAAACGCAGGGTCGTCGGGGATTCCTCCGAGGTATCCCTCTATCTCCTCAACCGAGAAGTTGAAAGAGTCGAACGAAATAGGCACCGTTGGCTTGACCATTGAGAAACCGGCTCAACTGACCGGTTTTAATCGTTGTCCCGAAGAGACGTTTCCGACGCCTAAGCCCGTGCCAGGCTTTCTTTCATGTGCCTGGGTCTAGCCGTGGTCCCGGAGACTTCGGCGACTGCTTCTCGTATCTGGTTGTAGGTGCCGCACCTGCACACGAGGCCGCTCGTCGCCTCCACCAGGTCGGCCTGGGTGGGATGGGGCTTCTCCTGCAGCAGCTCATGGGTCGCGAGCACCCACGCCGGTGTGCAGAAGCCGCACTGTGCCGCGCCGTGGCTCACGAACGCCTTCTGTATCGGTGACAGTTCACCTTCAGGCGAGATTCCTTCGACCGTCTTGACCTCCTTGCCGTCGGCTTCGACGGCCAGCACCAGGCAAGATTTCACGAGGTGGCTGTCAAGCTTGACCGTGCACAGGCCGCACTCCCCGCGCCAGCAGGCAGCCTTCACGCTCCTCACTTCGAGGCGGTCCCTTAGGAAGTCCAGGAGGAGCTCGTTGTCCTTTATCGTTCTCCTACTCAAGCGGCCGTTCACCCTGACGGTGATCTCCCTCATCCTCACATCATCCTCCACAGCACCTGCGTTGTGATCACTTTGATCAGATGCTTCCTGTAGGACGCGGTGGCCAGCACATCGTCCAGGCATTCGACCTTCTCGGAGGCGGTCTCGGCTGCCCTTCGGACCTTGGTGGGGGATAGGCCGTCTTCGATCAACCGTTCTGCCTCAGGGCAGCGGACCGGGGTAGAGTTGACTGCCCCGTACACCAGTTTGGCTGCGCGCTTCTTCCCCCCATTCGACACGGAAACGGCGACGCTCGCAAGGGAGAACTCCGACCCTCCGGTGAACTTTTCGAAGGCGCTCCTCCTCCCCTTGGACTCGGGGACCACGACCTCGGTGACCATCTCGTTCGGCCCCAGGTCGATGTCTACGGGCCCTCTGATGAAGTCCGACACCAATAAGCTCCTCCTGCCTTCAGGGCCTGCGACCTCGACGGACGCGTCGAGCGCCATCAGCGCCGGCGGGCTGTCGACCCATGGGATGGCCTCGCACAGGTTCCCCACCAGGGTCGCCCTCCTCCTTATCATCGGATCAGCCACCCTGGCGAGCGCCTCCCTGAGGACCGCCTGTTCTGTCTTCAGGTCCCCTCCCTCCAGGAGCTCTGCGATGCTCACGGCGGCACCGATGCGCAGGCCCTCACCGGGGACCTGCCTGACCTGCCCGAGCTCCGCCACCTCCTTCACGTCTATCACGTGCGTGGGAGACATCAGCCTTTCTTTCATGAACGCAATCAGCCCTACCCCACCCCCCATCAGCTTGGCCTCGTCCCCATGCTCTTTCAGGA
This sequence comes from Nitrososphaerales archaeon, assembly GCA_014874415.1. Lineage (GTDB taxonomy): Archaea > Thermoproteota > Nitrososphaeria > Nitrososphaerales > Gagatemarchaeaceae > UBA183. The sequence continues at coordinate 13,498 of JACWAI010000016.1, read as the reverse complement.
GCGCGAGAACTTCATCCAGGCTTTTCGGCCTATGGTAGGTGAAGTCGGGGAGGGTGACATACGGTGAGCCGAAGCTCATTGTCGCGCCTTCACGGCGGCTTCAATCCTGCCGAAGCTCTCCATCGCCTTCGCGAGGAGTTCCGGCTTCTGTTCGGATATTGCCCTCCAAACCTCTTCTGGGTTCATCGGAAGGTTGTTCAGCTTGACCCCGACTGTCCTAAAGACAGCGTTCGAGATGGCCGAGGCGACCGAGATCATGCTCATCTCCCCGATCCCCCTGGCGCCCATGGGGCCGTCGAACTGGGGCGTCTCTACGTACCTGGCCTCGAAGTCCTTGGGGACGTCCTTCATCCTCGCGATGTAGTAGCTGGTAAAGTTGGGGTTTGTGACCCAGCCCTGCTCGTCGAATTTTATCTTCTCAAAGAGGGCGATGCTCATGCCCATGATGAACCCGCCGTCGAGCTGCATCTTCAACAGCAGGGGGTTGATCGCCTTACCGACGTCGAAAACCTGCACTGCCTTCAGCACCTCTATGGCGCCTGTGACGAGGTCGAGTTCGATGTCGACCGCCGTCCCGCCGAACGTGTGGAAGATCGTCGGGACCCCCTGCCCCGTCTGAGGGTCGAGGAAGGTGTTCAGGCTCGAGGTGAAGTGTCCTCTCCCTATGACCGGTCCTCCCACGGTGTTACCGTTCGGATACACGTAGCCGAAGACGAGGTCCCGGAGGGGAATCGTGAGCCATGGGCGCCCCTTCGCCTTGACCGCGTCGTCGGCCACTTCAAGCTCTGACTTCGGCAGCCTCATCACCTGGGAGGCAAGGTCCAGGATCTGGTCCTTCGCGTCGTCGCAGGCGCGCATCGCGGCGACCCCGTCCGTGAAGAGCCCCCTGCTCCCCACAGTCTGCCAGGTGTAAGCTGACTTGCCGGTGTCCCTTGTCGGGTCAACCCTCACCCGTTCGACTGGCACCCCGAACTGGTCCGCCACGATCTGGGAGATGGCGGTGGTCGTCCCTTGTCCGAAGTTCCCTGTCCCTAGGACGAGGTCGATGGTCGAGTCCTCGTTGAACTTGACGATGGCTGAAGAGGACGCGTTCGGGGGCTGAGACGGCCCTTTCACGCACAGGGCGAACCCCCTGGCCCTCACCTTCCAGGGCTGAGAAGCGGGCTCGGCCTTCCCCTCCCAATCGATTGCCTCCAGCACGGTCTGGAGCACCTTCCGCGGGTCCCCCACGTCCTCCCTCACCTTTTCTCCGGTGGCGGTGTGGGACTCTCCGGGCCTCAGCAGGTTCACCCTCCTGATCTTCGCCGAGTCCATCCCGAGCTTCTTCGCCGCCCTCTCGAAGACCTGTTCGAGGACCCAGTTGCTCTCCGCATAGCCGAACCCCCGCATGGCTGTGGTGGGGATCTTGTTGGTGTATACCGCGAGGGACTCGCAATGAACGTTCGGCACCTCATAGACCCCTTCCGCCGAGTAGCCCATCGCTCTGGATACGTTCACCGTGTAGTCAGCATAGGCGCCTGCATCGAGCACGAACCTGACTTTGTAGGCGACGCACTTCCCGTCCCTGGTGAAGCCTGCCTTGACGTTGGCGACCACGCCCTCCCTGGATGCGGAGGAAGCGAAGTTCTCCTTGCGGGACAATACCAGCTTTACAGGTCTGTATCCGACTGCCTTTGAAGCCAGGGCCACGAGCGCTTCCCACTGCAGCCCTGCCTTTCCACCGAAACCCCCTCCTACGAAGGGGACCCTGATTGTGACCCTGTTGTATGGGACCTTGAGCGCCTCCGAAACTATCTGCCGCACTATGAAGGGGGACTGGGCGCTCGTCCAGATCTCAAACGTCCCGTCCCTGAACGCCTGGGCGACCACATTCTGCGTCTCCAGATACCCATGGCTGACGTGCGAAATCCTGAATTCGTCCTCGATTATTTCGTCCGACTGCTCGAACCCCTTCTCGACATCCCCGTGGACAAGCCTGAACCTGTTCGCCATGTTCGTCCCCGGGACAGGATAAAAGACAGAGGCGTGCTTGTACTCCTCCATCCTTTCGTGGATGATAGGCGCGTCCGCGCCCATGGCCCGGACCGGGTCGAACACCGCAGGGAGCGATTCGTACTCGACGTCTACAAGCTCCGAAGCTCGTTCTGCCGCTTCAGGGCCCTCTGCCACGACCAAGGCCACCGGATGACCGGCCCACCTCACCTTTTCGACTGCGAGAAGGTCCCTGTCCCCCGCGTACATCCCGACCCTGAACGGCATGTCCTTTCCTGTCAGGACGGCCACCACTCCTGGTACCGCCTTGGCTCTGTCCAGATTGATGCTGACTACCCTCGCGTGGGGGACTGTGCTTGTCACCAACTTCGCGTGCAGCGTACCCGGAAGGTCCCAGTCGTAGGTGTAGAGCGCCGTCCCAGTCACCTTCCGCACTGTGTCTTCGGGGGGGATCGGTTTCCCTACCGAACCTTCGCCTGTCAAGGTCAGCCAGAACCCTCCAAAAATATAAAAGCCTTGTCCCACCTCACGAATCCCGATTCCAGGTGGTGCCGGGCCCCTGGCTTTTCTCGGAGCGGTTCTGCACGTCCCTAGCTAGGCACGACCCTGGTGCCTGTCTGCCCCTTCAGCGCGTCCGCTGCCTTCTCGAGCGATGCGATGATCCCCTGTTTCCCACCCTGCTCGACGAACAAGCTTCAAGGAACCCCGACCAGATACTTCGGCTTGAAAGCAGTTCAGTGTCCTCCGGCTCAACTCGCTCTGACACGCTCCTTCCACAAATTCGGCGCCGCATAGACAGATATAGATAGATTCGAATATTTCCGCGAGCAAGGACACCTCTTGAGAGCAGAGTCGGAGCGGACCGCGGTAATACAGGGAGAACGCGAGACGCGAGAGGCGATTCTCGGGATCTTTGCCCGTGCCAGAAGGAGGCTCGACATTTCTGCCTCGAGCATGGATGTGGGCCAGCCAGTGGCCACGGACGAATTCGTCAACCTTCTCACGGAGCTCAAGGAGCGGGGGGTGAGGGCAAGGCTTGTCACGGACATCAAGATGAAGAACGTCGAAAACGCCCGGTTGGCAACGCAGTTCCTGGAGGTCCGTCACCTTGACGGGCTGAAGGCGACATTCGCCGTGACGGACGACGAGTATCTCACGCTCCCGGGAGCCATAGAATCAGGCGAGGACCTCCCGCTGATCTACAGCAACGCCGGAAAGCTCGTCGAGCAGCATCAGTTCATATTCGAAAGGCTTTGGGGGAACGGAGAGCCTGCGGAGAATCGGATAACGACCCTCGAATCGGGCTCTGACCGCCCCGAGTTCGAAGTGATCAGGGATCCTGAGAAGATAAGAGATCTCTATCTTTCGGCTGTCAAAGGGGCGAAAAAGAGGGTGCTCCTCCTTCTGCCGACGGCGGAAGTTTACGGTCGCGCTGAAAGAGCCGGGGTGATCGGAGCCCTCTTCGAAGCGTCCCGAAGAGGGGCGATGGTGAGGCTCCAGGCTCCCATCGAACGCCAGACGCTCGAGAAGGTCGCCAGGGGACCCGGGCGGGGCCACCGAGGGGCGTTCGCTTTCAGGTCGATCACTGCGGCCGATTCGCAGGACACGGTCACTATCCTAGTCGTCGACGACAAGATCTCAATGGCAATCGACGAGAAGGGACCAGGGCCCGAGCATTTCGAGAAGGCCGTCGGCATGGCTACACTGATCACTCAGGTGGCCCGCATGAGGGCCAACGTCCGCTTCTTCGAGAGGTCCTGGATGGAGAACGAGGTCCGCGAAGCCGAGCGGGCCGCCAGAATGCGAGAGGAAAGCAGCAGGAGGCGCGCCGAGCTCATGCAGGACATCCTCACCCACGACATCAGGAATTTCAACCAGGTCACGAGGCTGAACGCCGAACTCTTGGCTGACCAGGCCAAGGACGAAGACTCGAAGAAGAGGATCTTTGCCATCCTGAAGTCTGTCGACGGTTCCTCTCGCCTGATTGAGCGCACGAAGAAGCTAGGAAGCATCCTCTCCGCAAGCACAGTCAATCTGCGGCCGACGGGACTGAAGCCCTCGATCGAGAGGTCCATGTCCCTTGTCAGAAAAGGCAGCCCGAAAAAGAACGTCGTGATGAAATCGAAGGTGAAGGGGAGGGTCCTGGCCGACGGCTTCCTGGACGAAGTCTTCACGAACCTGTTCTCGAACTCGGTGAAATACACAAATGGAGAGAAGGTGAGAATAGCCGTCGACCAGGAGAATGCCCTGCTCCAGGGGAGCAGAAGAAGGGGCCCTGCAAAGTACTGGAAAATCTCGGTTTCGGACTGGGGGCGCGGAATCCCCGACAGCATGAAACGAAGCGTCTTCAGCCGCTATCTCGAAACTGCCAGGGGGAGCGGCCTGGGCATGTCAATAGTGCATGCACTTGTGACGGATAGGTATGGCGGGAGAGTGGAAGTAAAGGACAGAGAAGACGGGGACCACACGAAGGGGACCACGGTGGAGCTTTGGCTCCTGAAGGCATAGATGGGCCACGGAGCCTGTGTCCTGTCGTACGAATGTTCAAGCAGACTGAACGGGGTGCACCCTCCCGTCCAATTTCAGGGGTTAAAATCAGGACCGCGGGAAGAGTTGTAACAATTGGACATCATAATCATCCTATTCCTAAGCCTGCTCGTCGTCGCGCTCGTCAGGGTGCTGAGCCTCTGGTTCCTCTCATTTGCCTACCGATTCAGGAAGCAGGCGAGCACGGCTGCCATTGAACGGATTTCAGTTATTGTACCGGCTTACAACGAAGAGAAGAGCATCGCTTCTAGCATCCAGTCCCTCCTCGGCCAGGACTACCACAACTACGAAGTGGTGGTGGTCGACGACGGTTCGAAGGACGGCACCCTTGAGATCGCCAAGGGCTTCGAGGGACCGAAGGTCCGGGTCATCCATCAGGAGAACAGGGGCAAAGCGGAGGCTTTGAACACGGGGTTGAAGGCGGCAACGGGTGACATCGTCCTGACTGTTGATGCCGACACTCGGCTCAACAGAGGAGCGCTCGGCGCCCTCGCTGGCAGGTTCGCCTCCGACCCGAAGCTTGGGGCTCTTTCAGGAAACGTGAAGGTGGATGCCCCCCGGGGGATGCTGCAGCGCCTTCAGGAGGTCGAGTACACCACGGGGATCGGGCTCACCAGGAAGGGGCAATCCATGCTCGCCACCGTCATGATAGTGCCTGGCCCCATCGCCGCCTTCCGGAAGGAAGCGGTGGAGAAGGTAAGCTACTTCTCTCCGCACACGTTCGCGGAAGACTTCGACATGACCCTGGCGATCCTCAAACTGAGGTACAAGGTTGAATACGAGGACAGGGCAATCGCCTACACGATAGCGCCGCGAGGGTTAGAGGATCTCCTCAAGCAGAGACGCCGTTGGTACAGAGGAATGATACAGGTGCTGGCGAAGCACGAAGGCATGTTCTTCAGGAGGAGGTACGGCGTCGCCGGGATGTACGGCATCCCGTACATGTGGTACGACACGGTCTCACCCATGGTGAACCTGTTTCTGGCTCTCTTCGCAGTGATGGCTGGCTTCGAGACGGGGAACTGGGCGCCTGTGTTGTTCGGTCTCGGTGCCTATTGGATACTCCAGACCCTTGTCGCCATCTCAGCCATAGCGATGGACAGAGAAAGGAGGCTCTGGCAGATATTCGTAAGCCCCTTTCTCATCTTCTACAGCACCTTTCTCGACGGCATCAGGGCAGCCGCGTTCATCGAAGAGATTTTGAGCCTGGGGATGAAGTGGGAGAGCCCGGCAAGGTGACATGAGTTGGCTGTCCCGTCTGATTACACCATAGTAGGCACCGTGTTGGCCATAGCGGTGGCGATCCTTTTGCTTTCGGGGCTCGCGCTCTACGTAGCCTTCAGGGTCAGGGAGACCCTAAGAGACGAAAAGGGAGGGAGCGCTCGGCTGGTCAAGGTCTCGTTCCTGATCGGTCTCCTGTTCCTTTCGGGAGGGGTCTTCTATTTCTTCGCCTCGGGTTTCAACGCCGGCGCGAGCCCGCCCAGCAGTTCGGCCCTGACCACGACTTCCGGGTCAAGCAGCTTCCTATCGTCAGCCACTTCGCTGACTTCGAGCTCGTCGACTCCCACTTCCTCCTCCACTTCGATCACGTCTACCACAACTACTCCTTCTACCTCGGTCACATCCACTGCATCCACTTCTTCATCGACTTCGACTTCCAGCGCCACCACTTCTTCCTCGGCCCAGGCCGTCAGCATGCCCGCGCCTTCCTGCCCCAGCAGAGTGACCGCGGGCGGGACGTTCACCTGCTACATCTACCTGTACAACCAGGGGAGCACGACCTTCAGCAGCGCGACCATCGTTTCATCCGGCGACCTGACGAAGTTCACTTTCCTTGGCTGCACCGAGTCCGTGAACGGAGGTCCGGCCACCCAGGTCTCCATCTCAGGCAACACGATCGCTGTCGGCAACATAGCCCCAGGCACAACGGTGCTCACGTTGACCGTCCAGGCTCCCTCGCAGTCGGGCCAGTACAGCAAAGATATCCTCACCCTGAACGCCCCCGGGCTCTCCCAGCCCATCTCGGTGACCTTCTCCATCCAAGTGACTGCCTGACAGTAGGGCGTCCCGCCAGCGCACTCAATCGGTTAAATCACAGTCGTTCCCGCGGACGCCCGTGGCGAAGAAGACAATACACCACATGGACTTCGACGTCCTCCTAGATGTCAACAGGGAGGTGGTCGCCCTCACCGGCGAACCCCACGAATATTCCACCGCCGACGGCAAGAAGCTCGCGAACCTGGTGAAGGACGTGGAGCAGCGCGCCGACAACCAGGAATACGAGGAGGCCGTCGCGGAGAAGGCCACCCTCCTCGTGTACGACGTGGCGCGAGGACAGTACTTCCACGCGGGGAACAAAAGGACCGCCCTGGTGGCCGGCTTGGCCTTCCTAGCCAAGAACGGCCATTCGCTCGACATCGAGAACGCCGAGTTCGTCTCCACTGTGGACAAGGCTGGGGTCGCCGCGGCTGACCTGGACGATCTCTACGCCGTTGTCCGGGGGCTGATTTCGAAGGCGAAGTCGGACAGGAGAGGATGGGAAAGCATCATCAAAGAGGCCGTGGATTCCCACCGAGATTTCCTGACGAAACAGGGCGCCTAGTCCTGGACCTGAAGTCCCGAGGCCCGAGAAACGGCTCGATTTCCCTAGCGAGAGGAAGATCCAGGGAGCTTCACCTCGAACCCTTCCCTGGCCCCTGCTTCTTTCCAGTAGACGTTGACGGACTCCTGAATCGCATCGATCGCCTCCGTCTTCTCGGAAGGCTCGAAGAGATGGTTGAACCTCTCCTGCGTCTTCAGGTAATCACTCACCGGTATTAGCGCCCTTGGGACGAAGGTGTGTCGGACAGCCCCGTTCACCGACTCCTTGAGTGGCCACACCCCTGTCTGCACGGCGAGCTTCTCGATTTCTACGGAGTTCCGCGTGTCGAATCCCCACCCTGTCGGGCAGGCGGCGAACGCGATATACAGCCTGGGACCCTTGATCTCACTCCCCCTCTCGACCTTCCGAAGGAAGTCCAAGCCGTGTGAATTGGCCAGCGTGGCCACATAGGGGGCCTTCATCGCCCTCCAGACCTCGAACAGGTCCTTCTTCCTTGCCGTGTTCCCCAGCGGATATGCAGCCGTGGCAGGGGTTGTCTTCGTCGAAGAGCCATAGGGGGTCGACGTGGACATCTGGAAGCCTGTGTTCCCGTATGCTTCATTGTCGTAGCACAGGTAGTAGAAGTCGAGCCTCCTATCGATGGCACCAGAGGTCGATTGGAGGCCTATGTCGTAGGCCGCGCCGTCCCCGCTGACAACGACCACCTTCAGGTCCTCGGAAGCCGGGAGCTTCCCCTTCGCCATCAGGACGTCAAGGGCGTCCCTGACCCCCTGTGCGCCGGCGGGAGCGCTCGCGAAGGCGGTATAGAGCCAGTTCGACTTCAGGGGACTCAGAGGGTAAGACATGCTGACGGTCATGCACCCCGCAGCGTTGACCCAGGCCACCTTCGGCCCGAGCACCTTATGGAATATCCTCAAAGCTAGTATCCCCCCGCACCCGGCGCAGAGGGTGTTCCCCGGGCTCAGGTAGTCTTCCTTCGGCATGTCCTTCAGTGTCCTGAACCTTGTGGCGGTCGCCAATCAGCTCCTCCCCTCGGCTATCGCGACGGCCTTCCTGACGCGTGCCAGCTCGTCGTCACGCATCAGGAACATGGGGCTTGGAGTCACGCCATCCCTGTCAATCCGCACCATCTCTTCGAAGACCGAGTCCATCTCCTTCGCGGTGATCTGCTTCCCTCCGAGAGCCCCGACCGCCGGGAGGATCGCCTTCGGCCTGTTCTTGACGTGGTACAGCGCCCCCGCCACCTCCGAGTAGAATATGCCGCCCAGCCCCGGCGAAAGGTTCTGGTCGAACACGCCCACCACCTTCCTTCCGCGGAGGAGCGCCGCGACCTCCTCTGTCGGGAAGGGCCTCACCATGCGGAGCTTCAAGAGCCCGGCGTGCACGCCCCGCTCCCTCATCCGCTTCACCGCCTGCCTCCCTAGAGCCGTGAATGAGTTTGACATCACCAGGACGTACTCCGCGTCGTCCAGCATGTACCCCTCGACCGGGCCGTATTCCCTTCCGAAGAGCTGTTCGTATTCTCCGGCAGCCTCGTTGAAGACATTCTTCGCCCTGAGGGCGGCCGCATGCAGGTTGTACCTGAAGTAGCTGTAGACGAAGCCTTCCATCACCGCGGAACCCCTCGCGACAGGCCTGCTCGCGCTGAGGGGGCTCACGGGCTCGTAGGGCGGAAGGAACTGGTCCACCTTCCCCTGGTCGGGGAGAACGACAGGCTCCCGGGTGAACGACAGGTAGAATCCGTCTAGGTTCACTATGGCCGGCAGCGACACCCTCTTGTCTTCGGCGACCCTGTAGGCGAGCAGAACGAGGTCGGCGACCTCTTGGCAAGTCTCTGAGTGGAGCTGCAGGAAGCCGCTATCGCGCGCGGCCAGGACGTCGTTGTGGTCCGGCTCCAGCACAATGGGGGCGGCGAGCCCTCTGGAAACGTTCACCAAGAGCATCGGTGCGCGCCATCCGGAGACGTTGTACAGCATCTCCAGGGCATAGAGCAGCCCCTGGCTCGACGTAGCCGTGAACACCCGTGCCCCTGCGAGGGACGCCGCCCCTGCCGCAGTCATCATGGAGTGCTCCGATTCCAGCTGGACGAACTTGGAGTCCATGGTCCCCTCCCGGACCCAGTCCGCGATTGTCTCGATTATCTCCGTCTGCGGAGTAATCGGATATGCCGGCACGTAGTCCACCCTGGCCAGCCTCGCCGCGGCTGCGGCCGCTGCGTTTCCGGTCAGAAGCCTTCCCTTCATGCTCCCCCCTCCAGAGTCTGAGAGATGGCCTTGAGGGGACACTCGACCATGCATATCATGCACCCCTTGCAGTTGTCGTAGTCGATCTTCACACGCCCGTCGGGCCCGACGGCCATCGCCGATTCGGGGCAGTAGGCGTAGCACATCATGCAGTCCGTGCACTTCTCGTAATCGATGTTTGGCCTGAAGGTCCTCCAGTTTCCTGTGTGACGGATGGCGGAGTTGCCTGCCTGGGTCACAGCCTCTATCCCGCCCTCGGAAACGACAACCGCGAGCGGGACGAGCTCTTCCCTGGCGTCAAGTTCTTCGGTCTTCAGCTCAAGAGGAGACAGCTCGCCGTAGATGGCCGCTGCGAAGCCAACATTCTTCTGGACCATCTCAGCCGACAGCCCGATGTCCTTGAGCTCGTCAACAACCGCAGTGAGCAGGGCTTCCTTGTTGATCCCCGATATCCTGGCGACCGCCGCCGCTATGCCTGCGCTCAGGACAGGCTTCCCCAGGGTCTTCAGCGCCTGCCCGGTCAGGTCTAAGCAAACCGACTTGACGTCGTCTCTTCCGGGGACGACCGAGCCTTTGGCTTTAGTCGTGTTGACCACGGCGACCCCCCCTCTTCGCAGCCCTGAGAACGGGTTCGCAAGGGTGTCCGCGATCAGGGAGTCGTCCATGACGGCCGAGATGTCAGGCGAAAAGATGAAGCCTCTCTCCGTAATCTCCTCCCTCGAGAACCTGGTGAACGCCGTGACAGGGGCCCCCCTCCTTTCCGCTCCGTAGATTGGGAAGTCCTGAGTGAAGTAACCGTCATTGAAAGCGGCGTTTCCGAGGATCCTGCTGGCCGTCTTCGCCCCCTGGCCACCGCGCCCATGAAAACGGACCCTGACGGTCATGACCTAACGCCTTAGGGAGCGCCCTCTGAATCAATTAAAGTCAGACCACGATTCTCAATGGTGAAAACGACTGGCACTGGCCCGAATCTCCTCCGAAATGACAGTCGCGCGCGGACTAGGTGGTTGTTGCCGCCGATTTCGCCCCCAGAGCAGCCTGGGCCGCCGCCAGGCGAGCGACAGGGACCCGGAAGGCGGAGCAGCTCACGTAGTTCAGGCCCGCCCCGTTGAAGAATGCGATGCTCTTCGGATCTCCGCCGTGCTCCCCGCAGATCCCTATCTCGAGCTCCGGCTTGACCCTCCTTCCGTCGTCGACGGCCATTCTCACCAGGCGGCCGACCCCGGAGGGGTCGACCGAGTCGAAGGGGCTATTTGGAAGGATCCCCATCTCGAGATATTTCGGGATGAACTTGGCTTCGACGTCGTCCCTGCTGAAGCCGAATGTCGTCTGGGTCAGGTCGTTGGTCCCGAACGAAAAGAAGTCCGACTGCTCGGCTATCTCGGCTGCCGTGAGGGCCGCCCTGGGGGTCTCTATCATTGTCCCAACGCTGTAGGAAACCCGGGCCCCCAATTCCCGGAAGGCGCCCTCGGCAGCGGCGTCCACGACCCCTCTGAGGAACTTGAACTCCCCGGCGAGGGCCACGAGGGGTATCATGATCTTCACTTCCGCCCTGTCCTTGCCCTCCCTGTCCAGCTCGATGGCGGCCTGGAGGATCGCCTTCGTCTGCATCTCGTAGATCTCGGGGTACGTCACAGCCAGCCTGCACCCTCTGTGCCCTATCATGGGGTTGTGTTCGGCGAGCTGCCTGACCCTGTTGAGCATCGCTTCAAGGCGGGCTATGTCATCGTCGGGGGCGCCCTTCTCCTTGAGCGACTGGATGCCGATGATGAGGTCCTCGAGGGGCGGGAGGAACTCGTGCAGGGGCAGGTCGAGAAGCCTGACGACCACAGGTCTTCCACCCATGGCCGAGAAGATTCCCTTGAAGTCGGAGAGCTGGAAGGGGAAGAGCCTGTAGAGGTTCTTTGTCCTCGTTTCAAGGTCCCGGCTCATGATCATGTCGCGGACTATCGGGAGCCTGTTGGGCGCGTTGAACATCCTTTCAGTCCTGCACAGCCCGATCCCTTCTGCGCCGAATTCCCTTGCCTTCAGCGCCGCTTCTGGCGTGTCAGCGTTCGCCCAGACCCCGAGCCTCCTGACCCCGTCCGCGGTCTTCAGGATCTCTGTCAGTTCCGGGGTGGGCTCCGGGTCAACCATCCTGACCTCCCCCCTGTAGATAGTCCCTGTCGTCCCATCGATTGTTATCGTTTCCCCTTTCTGCACCCTCTCCCCTCCCTTCGTGATGAAGTATGCCCTGTCCGGTGAGATCTCTATCTCGCTGCACCCAACCACGGCGGGCTTCCCCATGCCCCTGGCGACCACCGCCGCATGTGAGGTTAACCCGCCCCTCATGGTGAGCACCCCCTGGGAGGCGATGAGCCCCTTGATGTCTTCGGGTGTCGTCTCGGGCCTCACCAGGATGACCTTCCTCCCTCCGCCGGCCGCCGCCTCTTCGGTCTCGAACACCACTTCTCCGGAGGCCGCTCCCGGGGAAGCGTCCAGCCCCTTCGCCAGTGGCTTATCCGCAGCCGTTGGGTCCAGGCGCCTGTGGAGGAGGGATTCGAGCATCTCAGGCTCCACTCGGAGGACCGACTCCTCCGGAGTGATCAGCCCTTCCTTGGCCATGTCGACCGCGATTTTCACAGCTGCCTGGGCCGTCCTCTTGCCGTTCCTCGTCTGGAGGGTGTAGAGCTTGCCTCCTTCGACAGTGAATTCAAAGTCCTGCATGTCCTTGAAGTGGGTCTCGAGCCTCTTCGCCACTTCCTTGAGCTGGGCCAGCACCCCGGGTTCGACGCTCTCGATCCCCATCGGTGTCCTCGCGCCCGCCACGACGTCCTCCCCCTGCGAGTTGGGGAGGTACTCTCCGAAAAGCTTCCTCTCCCCCGTGGACGGGTTTCGCGTGAAACCGACCCCCGAGCCTGAGCTCTCGCCGAAGTTGCCGAACACCATGGACTGGATGTTGACGGCGGTTCCCAGTGACTCGCTTATGCCGTAGAACTTTCGGTATTCCTTGGCCCTCTCGTTGTTCCAAGATCTGAGGACCGCCTCCACGGCCATCTCCAACTGCACGTAGGGGTCCTGGGGGAACTCCCTCCCCGTCTGCGCCAGGACCAGGCCCTTGAACTCCTCGGCGATCTCCTTGAGCTCCTCTGCCGGAAGCTCGATGTCCATCCTGACCCCCGAGTTCCTCCTGTGCTCCTCGAGAACCATTTCGAACGACTCGGCATCCGCCTCCATGGCGACCTTCCCGAACATCTGGATCAACCTCCTGTAAGAGTCATAGGCGAACCTCTCGTTCTGGGTTATGGCCGCGAGCCGCTCGGTGGCCAAGTCGTTGAGCCCCAGGTTCAGTATCGTATCCATCATCCCGGGCATCGAGAACGGGGCGCCTGACCTGACGGAGACCAGGAGGGGCTTCTCGCTCCCGCCGAACTTCTTTCCTGTGGTGCCTTCGACCTCTGCGATTTTCGCACGGACCTGCCTGAAGAGCCCGTCGGGGACCCTGCCGCCCTCCTTGTAGTACTCTTTGCATACGTCTGTGGTTATCACAAAGCCGGGTGGCACTGGCAGCCCGAGAGAGGTCATCACTACGAGGCCGTACCCCTTGCCTCCGAGCAGGAACTTGTCCCCTCCCCGGGCCTCTTGGAAAAGCATCACTCTTTCCAGCAAGGACGACTCCAAAACAGGCCCGAATTCGCTTGGATATATCTGTGAACTTGGTAAGAATTTACCATGGCGGTGCCGAAGGGCAAACCAGTCCTTACGCCTTTGATCCCTCTATCCCACGCTCTTGGAGGCCTTTGAAAGTCCTTCCTGGTCAAGGCGGTAGACATACCAGTCGGACAGGCGCTTTGCCCCCAGCCTTTCATAGAAGCCTATCGCCTTTTCGTTCCAGGTGAGCACGGCCCACTCCATCCTCCCGCACCCGGTGGCGATGGCCTCGTCGACGCACCTTCTGAAGAGGGCGAGCCCCACCCCTTTCTTCCTGTACTCCTCTAGTACGAATAGGTCCTCCAGGTAAAGGGACGGCTTCGCGAGGAACGAAGAGTAGGTGAAGAAGTAGAGGGCATACCCCACGAGCTCCTTCCCCTGCTCGGCCACAAGAAGTCTGATCCTCTTTCTCTTGAAAACGTCG
>JACWAI010000015.1 GCA_014874415.1 Nitrososphaerales archaeon | reverse complement strand
CCGACACCTCTGCCCCTTTGATACCACTCCGCGTGGCTCTCAGGATCGCCTCCAGGTTCGAGCCCCTGCCGGAGACCAGGACACCAATTTTGAGCGTGGTCATGCCTCGAGCTCCCTTTCGATCTTCAGCGGGGGTGAAACTCCGAGTTTCGAATAATCCCCATTGACGCATGCGAAGCAAAGGCTGTCCTTCGGGAGCCCAATGGCTTCGCTCAGACCCTCGACATCATTGTAGGTGAACTCCTCGACTCCTATCGCCTCTCCCACCTTCTGCGCAATCTTGGCAAAATCTGCCTCTTCCTTCGCCACCTGATGGGCAAGGAGCTCCTCACTGCTGGGAAAGTCGATTCCCATGAAACAGGGATGCCTGATGGGTGGGAACGTCACGGCCATCCTGATGCTCTTGGCGCCCGCCTTCTTCAGAGACTTCACGATCTGCCTCGAGCTCGTCCCGCGTACCAGGCTGTCGTCAAGGACCACGACGTCCTTGCCTGCGACCGCTTCTCTGATTGGGATTATCTTCTTCACCACCTCTTCACGCCTGCTCTGAGCAGGTTCGATGAAGCTCCGGATGCTCCCCTTCCTCCTGTACCTGTCCTTCATCAGGCCCTCGTCGATCGGGGTCCCACTCTCAAGCGCGAATCCAAGGGCGGCAGGCCTGGCGGAGTCGGGGACAGGGATTACGACGTCTCCCTTCGTCTTCATCTTCCTTGAGAGAATCCTGCCGACATTCTTCCTCGCTTCGTAGACGCTCACCCCGCTTATCCTGGACGAGGGATGGGCGAAGTATGTGTACTCGAAGGAACAGTGTGCTGGTTCCATCTTGGGAGCGAACCTGAAAGACTCGAGTGTCCTGTTCGGCCCGCCTAGCCTGACCATCTCGCCGGGTTCGATGTCTCTCACGAACTTTGCGTCGACCGCCTCCAACGCACAGCTCTCAGAGGCGGCGATGTAGGTCTCGGAGGGCTCGTGCCAGCCCAGGCTCAGGGGCCTGTATCCGCGAGGGTCTCTCACCGCGAAGACCTCGCCGCGCCTGTCGAGTATCGCGAAACAATACGCGCCTACGATCTCACCTGACAGCTTCTGGAACGCTTGGAACATGTCGTTCCCCTCGTTCAGATGGTGAAGGAGCCGGTAGCCGGCCGCCTGCGTGTCTGTCTCACACGTTTGCCCGAACTCCCCCACAACCGGGGTTGCGAGCTGTTCGGCGTTCACAAGGTTCCCATTGTGCGCGATGCAGAACTCCGACCCGATTTCCATGGGCTGGGCGTTGCCGAGGATCGACCTGCCTTTCGTCGAGTATCTTACATGGCCTATCCCCGAAGGGCTCTTGTAAGAAGAGAGCCTTCTGGAGTGAACGGACCAGTTGACCACGAGGCCCATCTTCCTGAACACAGGCTTCCCATGGGCGGCGACGCCCCAGGATTCCTGTCCCCTGTGCTGCAGGGCCTCGAGGCCGCCGAGGATCTTGGGGAGGACGTCCCTGCCCGACGCCGAATGCGCAGCGAAGACTCCACACTTCTCTTTCGCATCCATCAGTCCATCATCTCCGGCAGGGAGTCGCGCCACGCCTTGGCGAGTCTGCCCACTCCGACGGCTGCCAGGCGCCGTCTTCCACGTGAGAACTGAAGCATCTTCCCCTCAGTCCTGCCCACCATCGAATATGGGACCCCAGAAGCCTTCAGGATCTTCTCCACCCCCTTCCTGTCGCGAGACGAAAGCACGAATCTTCCATGCGACTCCGAGAAAAGGAGGTCCACCGGGTCGGGCGTGTCCGCAGGGACCCGGGCCAGGTCTATGGAGGCTCCCACGGCGGACGGGATGCACATCTCGGCCAGCGCCACCGCCAGACCGCCCTTCGAACAGTCGTGAACTGCCGCGGCCAGGCCGTATTTGACCAACTTCAAGACTGCCCGATAGAGCCGTTTGTCTCCTGCCGGGTCGGCCTTCGGCACCGAACCTCCGGCGTAACGGAGTACGCTCTCGAAGTATTCCGAGCCGCCCAGCTCCGGCTTCGTCCTGCCGATCGCGAAGATCGATTCTCCTGACGCGGCGAACCAGGACATCGGGCGCATCATCCGGTCGTCCAAGCCCACTACCATCGCTATCGGAGAGGGCTTGATGGCGACCTTCGTCGACGAGTCTTCATTGTAGAAACTCACCTTCCCGCCTACGACCGGCAACCCCAGCTCACTGCAATAGTCGGCTATGCCTTCTACCGACTCCTGGAAAGACCAGTAGACTTCGGGGTCTGAGGGGTCTCCGAACTGCAGGTGGTCGACCATGGCGATGGGTTCCGCTCCCACCGCGACCACGTTCCGGCACGCCTCCGCCACACATCCGGCACCGCCGCTCCGCGGGTCGAGGGAGCTGTGCTTGCTGTTCCCATCAGCCTTGACCGCGAGCATCCTGCCGTTGGGCATGCGAAGCAGAGAAGCGTCCCCGTCGCCAGGTTTGACGACCGTCCTTGTCCCCACTTCGTGGTCGTACTGGCGATAGACCCAGCTCCTATCGGCGATGTTGGGAGACGACATAAGCGCGAGCAGCGAGGAGGCGATCTTGGGGTCGGCGGGCCTGGCAGCGGCTTGGCGCCCAGCCAGATTCGGCTTCTTCGACCCCCATGGGATGAGGGGGGCGCCTGTCACCAGCTCGACCGGGAGGTCAGCGACGACCTTCCCATCTACCCTGACTTTCATGCTCCCTGCGGCCGTGACCCGACCGATGACGTCATGGGGGACGTCGTACTTCTTGAGAATCTCGAGGACGGGTTCCGAACCATGCGGGGCCAGCACCAAAATCATCCTTTCCTGTGACTCCGAAGTCATGATTTCCGCGGGGGTCATCTCATTATGGCGCGTCCTGACCTTGGTCAACTCCACGTCTACTCCCGTCCCCCCCTTCGAAGCCAGCTCTGAGAGAGCGGTAGAGAGTCCGCCTCCGCCAAGGTCCTTCATCCCACCGATGAGACCGGTCTCAGCAGCTTCGAGAATGGCATCGATGAGAAGCTTCTTCGTGAACGGAGCCGGGACTTGGACAGAAGACCTCTCCGTCTCCGACCCTGCCGTGAGGTTCTTGGACGCGAACGAAGCCCCTCCGACTCCGTCCCTCCCTGTGCTCCCACCAATCAGCACCAGCACGTCCCCAGGGTTCTTCGATTCTCCGAGGATCAGCTTCTCCTTCCTGGCCAATCCAACACAGGCGACGTCGACCAGGCAGTTCCTTTCGAAGCTCTCGTCGAACTCTACGTCCCCGGCCACGGTCGGCACCCCGACGCAGTTGCCGTAGTCGGCTATCCCCCGCACGACGTTCGTGAAGAGCCACCTGGCGTGGTTGCTCCGAGCGACGTCTCCGAACCTCAGCATGTCAAGGAGGGCGACTGGCCTCGACCCCATCGACAGGATGTCCCGCAGCACCCCTCCGATGCCTGTAGCGGCGCCACCGTAGGGGTCGACGGCAGAAGGATGATTGTGGCTTTCGATGTGCAGCGTGATGACGTAGCCGTTTCCAACGTCGACGACCCCCGCGTCGTAGCCGGGCCCGAGAAGCACACGCCTACCGGTGGTCGGAAGGAGCTTCAGCATCTTTTTCGACGACTTGTACGAGCTGTGCTCGGACCACTCGGCGTCGATGATCGCCCACTCGGTCTCGTTAGGCTCGCGCCCGAGGACCTTCCTGACTGTCTCTATCTCCCGCGGGGTCAGCCCAAGTCTCAGCTCGCCCGAGATCATCCTAATCATTCCTCAGGAGTGATTCGAAGATGTGACGTCCGTCGGACGACCCGGATGGACTGAGGATGCTCTCCGTGGCCCGCTCGGGGTGGGGCATCAGGCCCACAACGTTGCCCATCTCGTTGCACACCCCGGCGATGTTGCCCAAGGTACCGGTCGGGTTGGCCGATTCGACCGCCCGTCCTCTTTCATCGCAGTACCGGAAGGCTACCCCTCCATCGTCTTCCAGCCGCCGAAGGTCTCTCTCCGGCAGATAGTATCTTCCCTCGCTGTGCGCGATTGGGACTCGGAGGATTTGGCCTTCCTTGAAGGCACGCGTGAAGGGGGTGTTTGTGTTTTCCACTCGAACGTTCGTCCACTTACATACGAATTTCAGAGTCGTATTCTTGAGCAGGGCACCGGGAAGGAGCCCGGCTTCGACCAGAATCTGGAAGCCATTGCAGATGCCCAACACGGGGACGCCGCCATCTGCCATCCTAGAGACATGCCTGAGAGCAGGGCTTCTGGCCGCGATCGCCCCTGCCCTGAGATAATCTCCGAACGAGAAGCCTCCGGGTAGCACAGCGGCATCATAACCAGAAATTGCTGGGTCTTCATGCCAGACCAGGTCGGCTTTCATCCCCGGAACAGTCCTGATGGCCTGGACCGCGTCTAGGTCGCAGTTGCTCCCAGGGAACCTGACGACAGCCACCCTCATACTTCCACCGTGAGCGAGTGGGCGGCAGGATTGTAGATACGGAGGTCGTCGCACATCTTGGCGACGAGCTCTCTGGCGGTCTTGGCGTCGGGAGCTTCAACAGAGATGCGGAGGAACTTGCCGCTCCTGATTCCTTTGACCTGGGTGAAACCCGACTTCGAAACGAGATCACGATAGATCGTCTCTCCTTCCGGGTCTGAAGCGCCTTCGGCATTGGAGACAACGACTTTGACTGAGAAAAGTCCGACCTTTGACACAATTTCAGTCCGGTTCTCAAACTCTATTTAAATCGGGATTGTGCTTGCCGTGCTAAAAAGTCCTGTTTGGCGCAAGGCTCTGTTAATTAGCGGGTAATGTAGCGCCTGCCTGTTTGACATCAGTGGCCGGTTTCGTTAGAATCAAGACCGCAGTTGTCAGCGTATCTGACAAGGGAGGGCTCGTAGAATTCACGAAGGAACTACGACAATTCGGGGTCGAAATCCTTGCCACCGGCGGCACTTACACCGCGCTGAAAGACGTCGGGCTCGACCCGCGGAGCCTGCAGGACGACCTGCATCTCCCGTCGGCGGTATCAGGAAGGGTGAAGACCCTCCACGCTCCCCTCCACGCCGCGATACTGGCCAAGGCGACGGAGGAGCACATGGCAGAGCTCAAGGCGATGGGGGTCAAGCCGATCGACATGGTCGTATGCAACTTCTATCCATTCGAGAAGAGGCTGAACGAAGGCGCGACCGAGGAAGCCCTGGTCGAAAGCATCGACATCGGCGGGCCGACCATGGTCAGGGCTGCCTCCAAGAACTTCGAGCGAGTAACGGCCGTGCCATCCCCCGAGTACTATCCAGTGGTAATCGAGGAGATGAAGCGCCATGGAGGCGCGACCAGCCTGGAACTCAGGCGCCGCCTGGCAGGGAAGACGTTTTCGTTGACTGCATCGTATGACATCGCGGTATCACGCCGGCTGAGCCGTGGGGAGCGGACCTTGCCAGAAAGGCTCCTGATTTCTGGAGAGAAGGTCATGGATGCGAAATATGGCGAGAATCCCGAGGCCAAGGCAGTGATCTACTCCATCGGCGGTTGGAGCACCATGGCTAGCTGGAAACAGCTCGCAGGGGACGCGCTTTCTTTCAACAACTTCCTCGACATCGGGAGCGCTTATGATATCATCGAAGGGTTCGAGGCCTCGGCGGCGGTGGCGACTGTGAAACATGGTCAGATTAGCGGGTTCGCCTTCGCCCCGTCGGTCCAGGAGGCGTATGCGCTTGCCCATGCCTGCGACCCGGAGGCCGATTTCGGAGGGACAGTGGTCGCCAATAGAGAAATCGACATCGAGGCTGCAAGGCTGATTGGAAAGAACGAGGGGGTGCGGGACGGGTCTGTCTACACCGAAATCTTGATCGCACCAAGTTTCACGAAGGACGCGATAGGCCTCTTGGTTTCTAAGCAGAAGAAGAAGATGCGGTTGATTGAAACCACCAGGAGGCCTGACTATCCTTATGACCTGAAGGTGGTTGAAGGGGCCATCCTCCTGCAAGAGGCCACCGACTACAGGGTCAAATTGGACAAGGGGAAGGTGACGGTCCCGACGGACCGGAAGCCAGACGCGGCTCAGCTCCTGAAACTCCTCGCCGCCTGGGAAGTCGTGCGCCGGGTCCAATCAAACGGCATCGTGGTAGCCGAGGGGGACGTCATCGACGGACAACTGAGGAAGTTCTGGACCCTAGGCGTGGGGAGCTTCCGCAAGAGGAGCGGCGCCGTGAAGATAGCACTCGACAACGCCGGATCTAGGGCGAAAGGCGCCATCTGCGCATCGGACGGCTTCTTCCCTTTCACGGACAGCATCGACATCATGGGGGCAGCTGGGGTGTCGGCTGTCATCCAACCGGGTGGTTCCGTCGCAGACGACGACGTGGTCAAGGCTGCGGACGCCCTGGGAATGGCCATGATGATGACCCACACCAGAGCATTCAAGCACTAACCCACTTCTCTCATCTGAGGGCATCCATATGGGCTGCCCTTCTGACCAGGTCGGCCCTGCCCGCGATATCTCCCCTCCACTTCAACGGTCCGACTATCGACTTCGCAGCCTTGAGAGAGCGCACCCTCGCGCTCTCGATATCCTCTCCAAGCCCCACGGCGGCGACCGAACGAGATGCCCCAGCCACGGACCGGCCATTCTCGAGGCGAAGGTCCATGGGATAGATACGATACAGGTCCGGGTGTTCCTCCACGAGCTTGTTCGCTCTAGTGATGTCAACCTCGAATTCGCCTGCGTTCTTACCACCCCCTGATTGGTACGATGGAGGGACGGCACAGGTCACCACCGACGCCTCCTTCCTAAATCTAATCCCCTTCAGGGAGCCGTCAAGGATCCTGAAACACACGTCTACGAAGTCATCGGCGAGCGTGGTCAGGAGATTGATGAGCTCGGTGTTCCCTCCCCTGCTGTTCCTCTCGAGCACCTTGAATCCCCTGCCGGTGTGCATAAGGGCGTCGTAGAGCACAATCCCCCTGAGCCCAGGTTTGGACCCCCTCCCCTTCCATCTTCTGAACGCAGAACCCTCGGCCCGCACGACGGCCTCCCACTCCGAGTCTCCGACGAAAGGAAGGTAGGGCTTGGCGTCCCTGAAGCTGCCCATCCCGCCGGTCAGCCTCCCCCCGTCCCCATCGAGTGCCCGCTTGTAGTCCCTTGTCATGGGAGCAGGGACGAAATGCCTTCCATCGCTGAATGCGTGGAAACTCGACTCCTCTCCTTCGACCTTCTCCTCCGCTACCACCTTCCCTTTCGCGAAGACCCCGCGGAAGAAGGCCCCCATCTCGCCTTCCGTCGTGAATTCACTCCCTCCGACCCCTACCCCTGCTCCTCTGGCAGGGGCGTCGGGCTTGATGACCACCGACCTGATGTCCCCAGCCCATTCCCTGAGATCTGAGACAGCCCTCCCCACGTCGTCATATTCCACAGGGTCGAAGATCTTGAAGGAGGGGTTGAACTCGGGAGATATCCTGTCGAAGAGCAAACGCTGGTCTGCCTTGCTCCCTTCAATTGCATATTGTTTGGTTACTGACACGATCTTGACTCCAGCCTTTCTCTCCAACAAGTCCCTTCCGCCCTTCACCACAAAATCTTCCGTGTCTGCGATTCCGAAGTCGATGGAATCGCCATATCTCTTCGCGAATCTCGTTATCACTCCCAGGTCTAGGTCTGGGACGACCGCGTGCGTCTTAGCCTTGGCCAGATTGAAGGGGTTTGCCTGCTTTTCGACGACGTAGAAGTCGCAGGCGTACCTCTGACTACGGGAGAAGGCGTCGATGATCGCGGAGGAGCTCAGACACTTGGAGACTATGAGAATGCCTACCCTATCCATGCAACCCTACCTCTCATCGCCGGCCAGGCCGAGCCACAGTAGGGTGTGTCTCTCGCTCTGAGCGCGGGAACAATCCCTGTCTATGCCGTCTTGAACGATTCGCCGCAGCCGCAGGTAGAAACTGCGTTGGGGTTGCTCACAACGAAACCCCCGCCCATGAGCTTCTCCGACCTGTAGTCGACGGTCGAGCCCGCGATGAAAGGCGCGCTTGATCTGTCGACCACCACCTTGGCCCCATCCACGTTTATCACATAATCATCATCTGAGAGCTTCTCGTCCACTACCATCCCGTACGACAGTCCGGAGCACCCTCCAGCCGTCACGAAAATCCTGAGCGCCGCATCGGGCTTCCCCTGCCTCTGGAGGTATAGCTTCAGCTCCCCTGACGCTTTCTCAGTGAGCTGAACTATCGGCTTGATCTCCGTGCCCTGGCTCAATCTGGGTGAAATGCCGCCTCGCCCGTATAAAAACTAGCAGCTTAGCTGGAGAGCTTCCGTGCCGCTTTCATGACCTCGGCATAGGGGGGCTCGTCCGTGGGCACGTCAGTGACCCACCTGTACCTGAGCATCCCCCGCTGGTCGATCACCATGACGGAGCGTTTCGCCACCCCCTTGTACCCCAGACCCACCCAGGGATTCTGCAAGACGCCGTAGAGCTTTACCACCTTCTTGTTGAAATCACTCAGGAGGGGGAACTGGAGGTTGTAAGTCTGCGCGAAGGCCTTCAACGCGTAGGAGCTGTCGACGCTGATGCCGACTAGCTGGGCTCCCGCCTCCTGAAGCGCTCCGAATCCGTCCCTGAAAATGCACATCTCCTTGTCGCAGACACCGGAGAATGCGAAAGGGAAGAATGCCAGGACGACCGGCCCAACCTTGGTGAATTCGCCCAGCGACCGCATCTCCTGGTCGGCGTCGGGGAGCGAGAACTCGGGTGCCTTCTGGCCCAGCCTCAGTACCACAAGCGTGGAAAATGGAAAGATTCTGATTTAACGATTTCGAGAAGACTACTGCGGTAGCTTCTGGAGGAGCTCGAAATACTTCGCAGCTAGCGTAACGAGCCGTTCCTGCTCAGATGGGTCTTTCTCGGTTCCCAAAGCCGCCGTCGTTTCGTTGAGCCTCGACAGAAGCACCTCCCGCATCTGAGCCACGACCGTGTCGTAGGAGACGTTTGCAGACGTGGTCACCGCGGAAAGATCGTCATGGCTGGTACAGTACACCTTCCCTCGATACCTCACCTGAACACCTCCGTCTTGAGGGCAAGGCTCGGCCAGCATCGTCGCTCCCCTGCTCACGAGCTCGGCTGCCAGCCTCATCTTATCTCTTGGAGCCCCGCTCAACGCCCCGACCGGTGCCGCGCTCGTATTAAATGCGGCAGGCATTCGAAAAGCACTTAATCCCACCAAATCGAAGCCGTTCCCGAAACCAGAGTCCTTTCCATGAGCGCCAAACTGAAGAAACAACAGGAGAACGACGCCAAGCTCGCCAAGGCAGTGGTCAGCCTTCAGCAGATCTCCGACTCGAACATCACTCCGCGCAACATACGGAAGATAGTCAAGGACTCCGTTCTCATGCTTCAGGACGCGAAGCAGAGCGTAGCGGTGAGGGCGGCGAACGCCATCAGCCTTCTCGACGAGGTGGCCCAGGACCCGAACATGCCATCATTCGCCAGAGTGACGCTCTGGTCCGCCGTCTCTGAGTTAGAGTCGATCAGAGAACAGTGACTTGTCACAATCGAGTCTGGTCCGGGCAAACGTTTAACACGTTCTGGGCCGGCGCAACCGCGATTGCCAAACTGCCCGAAATGCGGGAACAAGGAATCCATGCCAACGCGGACCTTCAACGTGATAGTCGAGCCCGCCAAGGGAGAGCGGGGCATGACCGAAAGGAGGGTAGGCATGTACACCTGCGAGAAATGCGGGACGAAGTTCCCGACAGTGATCAGCAAGCAAAGGTATCTCATAGTCGCCGAAGAACAGCTGAAGTCCATCCAGGACGACCTCGCTTCCGTCAAAAAGGGGAACGAGGAACTCAACACAAAGGTTCAGGGGATGGTCCAACAGCAGAGGGAGTTGGAGACATCCATGGACAAAGCGGCCAAGGAGAACGAACTGAGGCGTCTGCAGGCGAAACTGGCCGAGTTAGAGGAGTTCGTCGGCTATCTTAGAAAAGAAAAGGGCGAACTCGAGCAGAAGGCTTCCAGGCCCCGCTAAGCCTAGATTCCTTCGGTCCCAACGGGCGGAAGAGTGTATCCTGCTTCGGCTTCGTAGGATGCGGCCTTCTCTTCCAGCACAGCCTTCTCAGTCCTGAGTGCCTGCACCGCGCTTTCTAGCTCGTTTGCAGACTTCTCAAGCTCGAAGGTGGCTATCTTCTCCTTCAGGGATGCGACGTCGGCCAGCAGCGAGGCTTTTTCAGCCTCGAGCGACCTAATCTTCTCCTCGAGCTCTGTCCTCTGGTCAGCGTATTCGGTTACCACTTCCATGGTTGCCGGCGTTACAGGGTTCGACGCTTTACTTCTCTGACAAAACTAAAAACAACTGACAACATCGTGAACTACCACCGACTAAGAGACAGTTCCCTAGTATTCGACCTGGGTTTATGTTTATGAATCATCCGTAATCGGCTTCATCTGTGAACAAGGGACTCTGGATCTGGCCCTCCGAACCCAGAGGCCAGAGGAGAGTGCTGAGAAACGTTGCTGAATCCCCGCACCTGATGGCCGCTCTGACGGCCATTGGGAAGAGCAAGGAAGGGATGAGCAATCCGGAAGTCGAAGACGCCATCAACGACACCTCCGAATGGACGACCCTCTGGGTGATCAGGCAGCTGACGTCTCTTGGCTTCATCGAGTTCAAGGTGGACTATTTCGGAAATCCTGCGCGGTATCAGCTCAGCGAGGCAGGCAAGAACGCCATGTCAGTGATGACGGGCCAGCCGCTTCCTCAGAAGCCTGCGCCAGCACCCACGGCCGTTGCCCCGAAAGCAACTTGACTACGGTAGAATCACTCTCTATGCTTTTATCCTGAAACGATATCAACCATACAATGATGGCCGTCGAGACCATCTATGTGCACACCGCCTGCAATTCCCAGTTGATTAGAATGGGAGGCAGGCCACTCTACTGTGAGGTCTGTAACAGAGAGGTCACCCCCGGTGAAATCAGAGAGGTCGACAACAGCCCCAGCCCATTCGCGGGCTAAGCGCTCCTACCCAGCGACTTCCTCAGCAGTGTATTCGCAGTACGGGTCGCCTTTGGCGGCGCACATCGTCTCCACACAGGTGATTTTCTTTTGGAAAATCGCTGCAGCCAATCCCGTAAGGTGGCCGCGGACGAAGTGACCGTTCGGCGCCGGCGACTTGGTGTTAGTACATTCGAAGCTGTCTTCGAATCTGATTTTGGCCCGCAGCGGCTCGAGAGTCAGGTCAACCACCTCAGGCCATCCCCAACCCTCGGCGGCGTAAAGGTAGACGAGGTCCACAAGATACTTCTCAACCGTGTCCTGTCCGACGGAATCCGCGAGCGCCTTCGCGTCGCTTTCCCCTGTCGCCACGCCCATCTCGTAGATGATGAGGTTAGCTCCCGAACCGAAGATCTTCCTTATCCTGTTGAACATATCGACGATGTCTCCACGTCTGAAAACCATCGCCTGCTGTCCTGTGTTGAGCCTCAGTGGGTAATGGTATCTGTCGACGATGACTGCGTCGTCCTCGGCCCCTTCGACTAGGTCGACTTTCAAGGCGAAACCGGAACCTTCGATCAATTGCTTGAGCTTCCCCAGGTCGACCGGCTTCTCAGCCTCTGCAAAGAATCCCCACGCGCTTGTCTTCGTCCCTTCGATATTGGCAGATTCTGAAGAAATCAGGTTGATCCCCTCCTTGCTGAGGATAGTCGCTACGCCGGCGAGTGCTCCCGGGAAGTTCCTCAGGACGACCGACCCGACGTAGACTTTCTCCTTCGGATTGAAGTGGTACCCCATTATCTCCTTCGGAAACGCCTCTTCCAAGCCTGCTTCTGTCGAAGCATGACATCCGTTTTAAGTTTAGACAACAATTCTTTCGAATAATCATCCTCTGATGCAGGGGAGCGCAGCCAGCTTTAGGTTCGAATCCACCGGGCGTAGGGGCCGAACTCTAGCCCGATTTCGATTGGGGCCGCTTCATACTTCCGGAGTCGACGCCAGATTCTCCGGCAAGTTCCGAGTATATTTTCTCAAGTTTGTCCGGACTGACGCCATATTTCTCCCCCAATCTTCTCAGTTCTGACGAAGTGAGATGGACCTTGGAGTTGGCGAACGGGGTCCAAGGCTCTTCGCGCAGCTCCAGCCGCGCTACGTCGAATCTTGCGTAGTGCCCGAGTGCATCGAACAGTGATTTCGCGACCTTTATCGAGTCGGCTTCGCACTCGGCATAAATCACTTCTTCTTTCCCGATGACGGGCGGGGTCAAGTAGTTGCCTGTGGGGTCTACTACGACGCTCCCTCCGCAGGCCCAGTCCAAGTTCATTTGATTCCTGAAAGGTGTGCCCTCAGGCACATCGGCGCGTTCCATGAACCCCGAGGCGCTGATGACGAAACAGCCCGCCTCGAAAGCGTGCTCCCGAATCGCTGGGAAGAGGTCGCATGTCGCCCCCGTTAGGTCGGGCGCTCCCTGCTTGTCAGACAGATGGTCCCAAGTCCCAGGCCAGACGGCTACGTGGAATTCCTCGCCTTTCATTACCATCGCGGCTCGCGCAAGCCATGTGATTCTCCCAGCAAATCAATCCGCCTAGGCGGCCAAGGTCTGTATCGTACACCTTCAAGTCGCTCCCATCCCCCATCCCCCAGACAAGGCGTCCCTCATAGGTCGGCATCAGTTTTCTGTGCCCACCGAGCACTCCCTTTTCGGGGCTGATGAACAGCAGGGTGTTGTACATGGTCCTCGATCCAGGAATTTCACTGAGCTCGTTGCATCCAACGACGAGCGAAAGCTTGTTCGACCTGGCAATGTCACAAAGAATCTGAGTCTCTTCGCCCAAGACGCTTAGAGAGCTGTCCTGCATCATTGCGATTATCTTTCCCCACTGGGAGCTGTCACCAGACCCTACTGCGGTTGGAATCCAATAGGGAAAGCCAGAGACCCAAGCTTCAGGAAAGACAAGCATCTGTGCGCCACTTGACGCCGCTTTGGTGGCGAGATTGCGTGCCTTTGCGAGGGTCTTGTCTCTATCGAGAAAGACGGGGGAGGCCTGGGCGATTGCGACCTTCACCTTGTTTGTCCTTTCCACCGAACACTTGATTGTATCTCCTATTCCGCTTTGTAACATCAGGACTGGCCCGTAATTAAGGAATGAGACTGCGGAACGTCCTCGGAAAGTGCTCTCTCGCATTTCAAGGGACCCTCATGCCTGGGGGTTCAGTGCGGGGGGAGGGATTCGAACCCTCGAACCCCTAAGGGATGAGGTCCTGAGCCTCACGCCGTTGACCAGGCTGGGCGACCCCCGCGTCGTCCCCGCGACCCCCACCTTCGGCTTAAGAACATTGAACCATCTAATCACTTTCGCCGAGGTCTCTCTTTCCCAAAGAGTCACAACGCGCCCCGGCGTTAAATTCCCGCCGGATTTCATGCCGCCACATTGGCCAGGTTACACTACCTCTACGAGCAGGTGGAGAACGGCAGGGAGCGGTTCGTCTACTACTGTTCAATATGTGACTGCGTCATCCAGGTCAGGCGTGACCTGAGGCCCGCCAGCACGACCATCCCGTCGCTCAGCGAGCGCTGCGCAGGCTGCGGCCGCCCGCTCGCAGGGAGCATCGAATGCAGGCTAGCACCGGTGCCCGATGACTGGTCCGACGTCTTTCAGAGCGACGCTCCGCCGGCGCAGGAGGCGCTGTACCGGCAGGCCTCGTCGATCCCTCACTTCTCTCTCGGCTTCCCCAAACTCGACTCCCTGCTGAGGCCGCTCTCCGAAGGACGGCTGATCATGATCAGTGGAGAGGCGTCGCCGGGGGTGGCCGAGCTGGCCGCGTTCAGGGCGCAGCTTCCAATCGAGGCAGGCGGCCTCGATTCAGCTGCCCTCTTCATCGACGGAGGCAACCGCTCAGACCCATACCTCTTCTCGTCTTTCGCGAAGCAGAGGGGCATCAAACCCGCGGCGGCGATGAGGCACGTCGCCTCCTGCCGCGTCTTCACGTTCTATCAACTCGCCGCCCTCGTTTCGGAGCATCTCGTCAGGGCCGTCGAGGATTACGGGACCAGGCTCGTCATAATCTGTGACATCCTCGGCACCTTCAACGAGCCAGAGCTGGAAGAAAGGGAAGCGAGGCGCGTGCTGGGAGCTGTAGAGGAGGGCATCGAGAGGGTGAAGAAACACGCCCTGGTGGTCGCTACCCAGGCTCTGCCGAGCAAATATGATGACATCATCACTCCCTGGGCCGACGCCATCGTCCATCTGTCCTCAGAAAAGGACAGGATCAGGGCGGAGCTCCTCAAGCACAGGAACAGACTCCCGAGAGAGACCACTTTCAGGCTGGCTCAGCTGCTCAGTGCTGCCAAGGGGAGGGCGGTTCGCTGATGGGCCGGACCATCCCTTCGTTCAGGATTGCCGAGGCCCAGGAGGCCGTCGAGTGGCGGTCGTTCAGGAAGGCGCTGCCTCGGGAGGACAGAACGCTCTTCGACGAGATGCTCGGCTCTGCGAGATTGTACACCTCGGCTTCTTCCGCTGCCATCAGGACGTCGAAGTTCGAAGGGATGACCATGGCGATAATCTTCCACCACTACCGGATGCTGATGCGGGCCGTCGGGGCAGCTTCCGGAGCCAAGCCCAGGGAGGGGAACGGTTGACCCTTTCAGACGGCGAGATCATAGAGGAGCTCGACAGCTGGCAGCGCTTCGCCGACGCCCTCAGGGCCGAGGACAGAGCACTCTTCAAGGAGATGCTGAGGCTCTGCTACGAGTATTTTCCCGCGATTCAGGCCAGAGACTCACCGTTCCCGACCGAAGCCCTCTTCATGAGCATCCTCCTGATGCAGCACAAGACGATAGTCTGGCTGGCGTCGGAAGTCGAGAAGCTGAAGGCTGAGGCTGATGCGCGGCTGGATACTTGATCTCTATCCGGGCAACCCGGGAGAGATGGTCGTCTGGCTCAAGCTCGAGAACGGCGAGGCCGTGCGGCTGGTCGACCGCTGGTCCCCGTCGATATACATAGGGACGGACACCAAGTCAGACTTCGAGGTCCCACTGCAGGCGCTCCGCAACGACTTCGTCTGGACCAGGGCCGTCCAGAAGCGCGAAAGGGTCACAGACACTGGCGAATCCGAAGTCGTCGAGGCGAAGCTCAAGGACGCCAAGAAGACCCAGCAGGTGGCGGGCAGGATAGAGCGCCTCGGCCCCTTCGGGACGTTCAGGCTCTACAACGCCGACGTGCCTCCCGGCCAGAGCTACCTCTACGAGCACGACCTCTTCCCCCTCGCCCGCTGCGAAGTGGAGCAGGACGGTGGCAGGCTGAAGTGGGAACTCAAGGACGACGTCCAGGACTACGACTACATCCTCCCGAATCTGAGAAAGGTCAAGCTCGACGTGGAGGTGGTGAAGGAAGGCAAGCTGGCACATTTCACCGACAGGATAGATTCAATCACGCTCAAGGGCGACGACGAGACCATTACAATCGACGGCCGAAGCGAGGCGGACAAGCTGCTCGGACTGGTGAGAGCAATCCAAGACGCGGACCCTGACTTCATCCTGACCCGCGACGGTGACACCTTCCTCTTCCCCTACCTCATCAAGCGCGCCGAGGCCACCGGCGTAGCTGGCAGGCTGACCTTCGACAGGGACGGCACCATCATGAAGCTCCCCTCCAAGGGAGGTACCTCCTACTTCAGCTACGGGAGAGTCCACTACAAACCCTCGGCCATGAAGCTCTATGGCAGGATACACATAGACACCAACACATCCTTCACCTACTTCGAAGCGGGTTTCGAAGGGCTCTTCGAGTTGAGCAGGATATGTAGGATGCCCCTGCAAACCTGTAGCAGGGCCAGTATAGGCAAAGCCCTCTCAAGCCTCCAGTTCTACCATGCGTCGAAGATAGGCCTGCTCGTCCCCTGGAAGCCGACTCTGGTAGAGCACTTCAAGGACAGGAACGAGTTGCTGATGGCCGACAGAGGCGGCTTCATCTTCGAGCCGAAGGTGGGGGTGCATGAGAACGTCGGGGAGTTAGACTATTCCGCGCTCTACCCCAGCATAATGTACAGAAAGAACATCTCAGCCGAGACCGTCAGGTGCCAATGCTGCCCAGACTCTGACAACCGGGTGCCCGAGCTCGGCTGGAACGTGTGCAAGAAGAGAGCCGGAATAGTCCCACAGGCCCTCAAAATCATTGTTGAGAAAAGGCTCGGATACAAGAAGAAGATGGATGCGAAAGGCGCAGACTACGACAAATACAACGAAAGGCAGGCCGCCCTCAAATGGATTGGGGTTTGTTCATTTGGATATCTCGGCTACTCGAACGCGAAGTTCGGCCGCATCGACGCCCACATCGCAGTGTGCGCCTGGGACAGGAAGATACTCCTTGACACATCGAGGATTGCGGAGCGGAGAGGCTTCGAGGTCATGCACGGCATCGTGGATTCCCTCTGGGTCCAGAAGGAAGGAGCCGACAGGGAGGACTACCTTGAGCTGAAGGCGGAAATCGAGGCGGAGACGGGCTTTGCCATGTCGTTCGAAGGGATTTACAAGTGGGTCGCCTTCCTTCCTTCCAAGGTAGAACCAGGGATCCCCGTCCTCAACAGGTACTTCGGGGCCTACCAGAGCGGCGAGCTGAAGGTCAGGGGGATAGAGGCACGGAGACACGACACACCGCTGGCGTTCACCAGATGTCAGATGGACATCCTGAGGGTCCTGGCCCAGGCCGACACCGTGGCGGAGGCGAAGCAGAAGGTCCCCGAATGCATCGAGATCTTCCTCAGGTACGCCAAGGCGCTGGCGTGCCACGAAGTGCCCGCCTCCGAGCTGGCCTTCACCACCAACCTCTCGAAGGCCCCTGAAGAGTACACTGCCATGACCGTGCAGCACGCAGCGGTAAAGCAGCTGGTGGGGGAGGGCGCCACCCTCCACGCCGGCGAGGGGATACGTTACGTCATCACCGACTACAAGGGGAAAGACTCGAAGAGGGTCGCGCCTCTCGACATGATCAAAGACGAAACCAAGTACGATTCTGAGCGCTACATCATGCTGCTGGCCGAGACCTGCTCGTCCGTGCTCGAACCCTTCGATTCGGGGTGCACCGCCGCAGGGCTCATGTCGTCATACGAGGCGAGCAGGAGCGGGACGCTCGACTGACGGCGGAAGCTACCACATCACGGCCTTGGTCGGTCTGACCTTCAGTATCGGCGACTCGCCCTCCCCCCAAGGGTGCTTCCTATACATCTCGAAGCGGTCGAACAGGATCTTCAGCAGGCGGAGGTACTCCTTCCCCTTCTCGAAGATATCGCACTCCCCTTCCACCATGACGGCGTGATTGGGACGGTAGTCGTCTACCACCAGCGCCACCTGCCTGTTCTGCCTCAAGTTCCCCAGCTTCTTGGTGCCGTAGTCTATGGCGATCAAGACGTTTTCCCCGTCGAGGGCGTAAATCACAGGCACTACATGCGGTTTGCCATCCTTAGAAGCGGTAGCCAGCCTACAGACTTCATGGGCCTTCAGGAAGCTGATTTCCTTAGAGGTCAGGACTCCCATGCAACCATGCGGGAGGTCCCTCGGATTAAGAGTGTCGCCAACCCTTTAACGAAGCAACTGGCGCGTCGGCTCTATGAGATACACAACTCTGGGGAGCACGGGCCTGAAGGTCTCGAGACTTTGCATAGGCTGCATGAGCTTCGGCGGGTCTGACGCTCCCGGCTTCGAATGGACCGTGGGATATGACGACTCGAAGAAGATAATCGACAGGGCAGTAGACTTGGGAATCAACTTCTTCGACACGGCAGACGTCTATTCGAACGGCAGATCCGAGCAGATCGTCGGGAAGGCATTGAAAGGAAGGAGGGACCAGATCGTCCTCGCCACCAAGGTTGGCCTCCCCACAGGAGACGGCCCGGACGAAAGGGGCCTGGGGAAGAAGCACATCAGGCGTAACCTGAAGAGGTCGCTGGCCAACCTCGGAACAGACAGGATAGACCTGTACCAGATACACAGGTGGGACTACGAGACCCCCATCGAGCAGGTCCTCAGGACGCTTACGGAGGCGGTCAGGCAGGATGGGGTCGTCGACCACCTGGGAGGTTCGAGCATGTGGGCGTGGCAGTTCGCCAAAGCACTCCACGCCAGCGAGAAGCTGGGCCTGGAGCGCTTCAAGACGATGCAGAACCACTACAACCTCGCATACAGGGAAGAGGAGAGGGAGATGATACCGCTATGCAGGGATGAGGGGATACCGCTCCTCCCATGGAGTCCACTCGGCAGGGGCTTCCTGACGGGCAAATACAAGCGCAGATCCAAGCCTTCGAACGTCCGATACAGGAAGGACAGGTATCTGAAGGGGCGTTACTTCCACCCAGAGGACTTCGACATCGTCGAGCGACTACAGGAGACCGCCGGGGACAAGGGAGTCACCCCAGCCCAGCTCGCTCTCGCCTGGCTCATCACCAAGAAGGACGTAGCCTCACCCATTATCGGCCCGACAAAGGTCGAGCAGCTGGAGGAGCTGGTCGAAGCGGTTGACATCAAGGTGAAGCCAGCAGACATGGAACGCCTCGAGGAGCCTTACCGCCCGCATCCAGTGTTAGGGCACGAGTGAGCTCACGGAGGGAGATTCACGGTAGCGACGGTAGGGAACGAACCGCTCATGCTACTCACCATCACTTCGCCTTGCGATATGGTGTAGAGGTAGTCCCCGATTATCACGCTCCGGTCGATTGAAAGGCTGCCGTTTGGGTAGTCCCCGTAATTCTGGCCCGCGGGATATTGTGACACATTTCCCACCACCGTGAGCCCGGTCGGGCTCCACTTGATGACATAAACTCCCTGCCACACCGGGTTGCCGTCAGCCAGGATGCCCCCGTTATAGGTAGAGTTTCCGCTCACTTGAAAGAGGGTCAGGGGTATGACCGTGATGTTCTTCGTCGGGTCGTATGTGAATGCCAGATGGTCGCTGAGGACCGGAGAGTCCGTCCCCCTGTCTCCGATATCGAGCTTTGCAACCTGGGCGGACGTCCCGTTGTCGGACACTTTGAAGAGCGAAATCTTCAGTCCAAGGTAGTAGCTGTAATTGCCGGACGAGGCCGAGACTGTCTCCTTTCCTATGCCGAGCAGGTAACCGTCCCCGAGCGGGTGCAGATAGTCGGAGTACCCGGTGACCTTCAGGGCGCTCAGTATCACTGGCTTGGCGATGTCCTTGAACGATATGACGAATAGCGGGTCGACCTGCTGGTATGTGACCACATAACCGGTATCTCCTGAGAACCTGACAGCGTAGATGTTCTCGCCTGGCGCTATGTTCTGCAGAGACGAGACCTGCTTCATGTTCTGGTCGAGCACATAGACATCATCGCTGGTGGTGGACGCTCCGTTGATCGTGGCGAAGCGGCTGGTTGCTATCCTGAAGTAACCGTTGTACTCGTCCATGGAGAACTGGTTCAAGACCGTCCCCGGGACTATTCCCGCCTTGGCAGCCGTGACCGTCCCATTGGCGTAAGAAGCGCGCAAGATAGTGCTGTTCTGCGACTGGGCCACCATCTGCGCGGATATCACCCCGCCGCTCCATGCGTTCCCAGGAATCCCGTCGACGTCGTAAAGGTCGAGATAGTTAGCGTACGCCACGTAGATGTTAGACGTTGAGACATAGATCGTTGCTGAAGGCCCCGTGAGCACAGAAATGACGCTCTCCTTCCCAGTTGATATGCTGACACTCGAAATCATCGTGTAGAAGTTGATTTGGGCGGTGTTGTTAGTGTAGAATACCGAAGTTGGAGACAGCTCCGTTTCGACCCCGCCTTGGCCCGCCACGGGCATGGCCGCCGTCGCGTTGCCCTGGCCGTTGAACGTGTACGAGGGCTGTTGTACGATGGCGTACAGGTAGCCGTCCGCCATCCTCGCACCCACGAAGTTTCCTGGAATCGTCACGTTCTGCATCAAGACTGGCGAAGCCAGATTCGTCGTGTCGTAGAGGAGGAGCCCAACGCCTCCTGTTCCTGAGTTCGTCTGAACCAAGACCATCAGCCGGTTAGCTGCAGCCTCGAGTCCCAGCATCTGGTGGCTGGGGAAAGACAGGCTCGAAAGAATGGAGGTCGAGTTGGGCGGGTATGCGTCGATGAGTGCCACCGAATCCTGGGTCGCAACGAACAGGTGGGTGCCGTCTGTCTTCACCCTGTCGAGCTCGTCGACGCCCTGGACTTGGTTGTTGGTCCCGGTGTAGGAGGGCAAATTGCCGATTGAAGATTCCGTCGCGGACGACTCGGTCATGGTCGCCTCGGCGGTGAAGGTCACCGCCCCGAGGGCGCCAGGCACCACCGGTCCCCAGCCACCGAACCCGACGCCCCACATATTGTACTGCTGGGCGCTCTTGGCGTTCGCCGACATGTAATCCTGAAGTTGAGAGTAGCTCTGGAAGGATTTCAGACCCTGCAGGGCGGTCTTGGGCGTCGAGCCTCCTGTTGAAACGATCGACTGCGTCGCCGGCGGGACGAACGCGAAAACAGCGACCAAGGCAGCGACGCCGATGATTGCGACCACAAACACTCCCGCTTCACCCCGCAATGCAGATTGTGCGCCAGCAACTCGCATAGTCCACCCTAGGAAATGGCGCCGAGTTTAGCCTAGAGCCCAGAACGGGTGTTCTAGTGGTGCGAACAACATGGCTCATGCCGAGACAACTTTATGTTCCCACACTGAAGTGTGAGCATCAACCATTGGATTCTCTCGGAGATAGGATCAAAGAGATCAAGCAAGGGAAGGCGGCCCCCCTCCAATCATGACAACGCTCGGGATGAAACTTGTCAGCATCGGGGAAGGAAAAGCCAAGGTCAGTCTGACGGTGGACCAGAGATTCCACAATCCGATGGGAACGCTTCACGGAGGGATCATGACCGATCTCGCAGACGCAACGATGGGAATCGCCGTGATGAGCACGCTGAAGGATGGGGAGTCGTTCACCACGCTTGAGCTGAAAATGAACTTCCTACGCCCTGTCATCAAAGGCGAAATCTCAGCCGAGGCCAACGTAGTCCATAGGGGAACGAAAATCGCGATGGTCGAGTCCGTCCTGAAGAACGACGAAGGAAAGGACGTGGCGCGAGGGACGGCTACTCAGATGATTCTGTCCGGCAGGTAACGGGATCCACCGTTAGAGCCCCAGGACCCACTTCAAAGACTGTCTTCGCCCAGAGCCGAAGCCTTCCTGTAGAACACATCTCCAGAGGCATCCGGGTACCTTCTGAGCAACCCCTGAGATGCGAGCTTGTCGCAGGCCGCCTGTACCTGGTCTGGGTCCAGCTCTACCTTGAACTCGCTCTCCATAGCCTCCTCGATAGCAAAGACGCCCTTCTCTTGCATGTCTGAAAGAACATGCACAATCTTCCCTTCGAGGGTGTCAGAGGATGGAGTCGGCGGAATGGCAACGAGCTTCTGCTTTCCCTCCCTGATGTTCTCTATCGTCCGGGCCCAATCGTTCAAGTTCTTCCCGCCATGTTTCTTCAACTCCTGAGTGAAGACTACACCATGCTTGCCTCCGGCGTCTGACCAGGCGATCTCCAGGCTGGGCCTCCCAATCCCTTCTTTGTGCCCTTCCACCAATGAAATGGACGCGATGGGGACGAAGACGTTCGGGGGCTCCTGAGGTATTTCATTCATGTCTTCGACGTCAGAGTATACGAGGCTTATCCTACTGGTGGGGTCCAAAAGGTTCTCTCCAGGCATGTCCTCCTCCTTCTCATTGGTGCACACGAAGACCAACCTCCTGTTGGTGAGGACTAGGGTTCCTTCGGTTTCATCGAAACCAAATTCTGCCTCGATCTCCTTCTTTCGCCCTGCGTCCCGCATCGTCACGCCCTGTTCCTGTGCAAGGATGATTTCAGAAGACTGTTCGCTCAAGCAGGGGCTCCTGACCATCCAGAGCGTTATAAGAGTGAGCGGGAAAACCCACCCCGTTTGCGGGTGGGATGAAACCGAGCAGTGGTCGTTAAATATTTAGAATCGCTCTTAATCATAGCATGCTCTCTGCCTTCAAGTACAGACTCTACCCCAAACCAGAACAGGAGAAGCGGCTCAATCGCTCCCTGCTCTCACTTTGCAACCTCTATAACGACTTGAAGGCCGAGGAGATGAGGAGATACAGGGAAGAGAAAAAGTCGACATCAAAGACAACGTTCAGGGCTCTGGCTCTGGATGCTCGGAAACACAATGCGCAACTCCAAGAAATACACAGCCAGGTCGTCCAGAACGTCGGTGACAGGATCCACAGGTCGTTCAGGAACTTCTTCGAAGGGAGGGCGAGGATCCCGAAATGGAAGAAGCCCCACAGGTACAACTCGCTGACGTATCCGCAGTCGGGGTTCAGGCTGAATCCAGAAAGGGGACTCCTCCTGTCCGGTCTCGGCTACGTCCGCATCTTCGTCCACCGCCCTCTGCTGGGAAAGGTGAAGCGCCTCACGATCAAGCGCGAAGGCGACGGCGAATGGCACGCAATCTTCATCACCGAGCGTGAGGTACCAGCCAAGAGACCCATCGCTGAGATATCTGCAAACAGGATAAGAGGCGCCGACGTGGGACTCGAGAAGTTCGTGGCCTTAGACGACTCGACGTCGATCGAGTACCCCAAGTTCCTTGGGTTGTCGGAGACCAAGATTGCTCGCATCCAACATCACTTCTCAAGGAAGCACAAGGGCTCGAAGCGTCGCCTCGAACTCGGGCGCGAGCTCGCCAGGCTCCACCTGCACGTGCGAAGGCAGAGGGAAGACTTCCAGAACAAGCTGGTCCATCAAGTCTTCATGAAGAACGACGTCCTCGTACTGGAGAAGCTGAACGTCGCAGGGATGCTCCGCAACCACTCCCTCGCCAAATCCATATCGGATGCCTCTTGGGGCAACTTCGCTCGCAAGGCCATCTTCAAGGCAGAATTACTCGGCAAGCACACAATCTTCGTCGACCCCTGGGGCACCACCCAGTTCTGCCACAACTGCCTCCAATGGGTTCCCAAGGACCTGGCAGAGAGGGAGCACAAGTGTCCTAGGTGCGGCATCGAGATCCAGAGGGACGTCAACTCTGCCCTCCTCATCAAAAGGCTTGGCATCCAAAGAAGCCCGGCCCCGGACAGGGGCTCGTCACCCGCAGAGCAAGGACCTCTGCCCTCCCTCAGGGAATGGGTAAGCCCGAGCAGTGAAGCGAGAAGCCTATCTCTTCAGGGGTAGGAGGATGTCACAAGAGAATCGAACTTAGAGAGCAACTCTGGAATCACCAGTGTTCTTGCAGGTAGAATTATAGGCTCTCTTTTGCTACAACGTACACGTGCGCGGTCCTCGGCCGGCGATTGGAGCAATGGTCACCTTCGTCATCATCGCTCTCATAGTGGCTGCCGGGTTCGCGTTCGTCTCATTAGTGCCACGCCCTGCGAACCAAAATTCGTCCTCTGGCGAGAATCTGACCACCTTATACTCACCCATCTCTTCGCAGGGGCTTCGATTTGAGATTACGATGAATGCTACGGGGGTATCAAGAAGCGAGTCCCTCCAAGTGGGGGTGTCGCTCGCCAACACGCTCGCTCAGAACGTTTCCCTTCAGGTGAACCCCTCGGCCTATGCTACCATAGACAGCTGGGACAGGAGCGACTACATCTGCGGGCTCAGCCAGGTTGGCGGCATCTTCGGATTCGCCCTCTTCGAAGGGCACTACACTTCGTCGAACATCTCGGAGGCAGGCCAACCTGTGATACTCGCTCCTCCAGTGAGGATTTCATGCCCGAACCCCTACTACTTCCAATCCTACGTCCAGAACGTCGAGTTCCTGCCTCAGAGCGATACGGCCGTCCTATCCGCCAACTCCTCGTACAGCAGCGACTTCAAGCCACAAACTCTGAAGATGCAGCTCAACACCTTCACCGGCGGGTGCAGCACTACAACCTATGAGGTGATAAGCGGGACGGAGATCTATGACGGCACCACAAGCACATACGGTAGCTCGACCCACCTGACATATTCATGCGGAGGAGGTTCGGCGCTGGGTGGTTACTGGACGCTTCCCGCCAACGGAACCTACGTCGGGATCGACTCGACCTCGAACGACACGATAACTCGCGGACTGAAGGCGCTCTACAACGACTACTTCAGCCAATTCCAAGCGATGCCGTACACCGTCGAAGTAAAGGACCTCTGGAACCAGACTACCTTCGCATACTTCAGCGTGAGGGGGATCAGCCTGCAAGGATTCGGCCTCTGCTCTTCAAATTGCGGATATCCCAGTCCGTATCTCAACGGCTTCATCTACTTCGATGGACCAGCGCCTCTGAAGAGCCTGCAACTCATCGTCAACGGCACTGATCAGGGCGTCCAACGATGGAACGACTCTACGTACACTCAGTTCGTCGAGTGGTACAAAGGCGGTTTCACCAATCCACCTGTGGCAAAGGGCGACGTCTATGTCCTCATATTCATAGCCACATTCGAGGATAACTCTACTGCTTCAGCTACGACCACAGTGGTAGCAGGTGGCGGGATAATCCAAGGCTAGGCGGAGGTTGCCTACCGCATTCTGCGAATTCTGAACTTCAAAGGTTAAGAATCCAATTCGGTCGGTGCCGACCAGAGTGCCACGGTGGCTCAGTGGCTAGAGCGCCACCTTGGTATGCGCTAACCCAAAGAGGTGGATGTCGTGGGTCCGAATCCCACCCGTGGCTCTCTCCTCAACGTCGAGGCCGGCTAACATAGCTCGATGGTGCCGAGGGGGGGATTCGCGCCCCCGACCTCTGGGCCCCTCGGAACATCCCGCATGGGGCTCCCCAGATCTCTCGTCCCAGCCCAGGATTATGAGTTTCACCCTGTCGGGTGTAGCCTGGTGCCATAACTAGGCTAGGCCACCTCGGCACTGGGCGCACGGTCGAAACTTGGGATTAAAAGACTCACCATGAAAGATGAGACAAACCTCCTCCTCATCGCGGAGCGCTAGCAACGCTTAAAATGAGACGCCAACTTCGCGGCCGCTGAAATGCACATCCCATTCCTCAACATCAACGGCTACTACAACTTCCTCAGCACGACCATGATTGCGCTTTTTGTCGTGGGCTTGGTGATAGTTTTCGTATACGAGTATGAGATGCTGAGGCGCTCGAAGGCCTAGCCGCGTCCCCTCAGCCTTTCGACGACGCTGAAGTTTGAAAGCTGCAGAATCCAGGCGCCCATCTTCATGGACTTGGAAGCCACGCCTACTATCCTGAGCCTCTCGCCGGGCTGGATGCCTGAAACTCTCCCCGAAAGGTCTCTCCAGGCGACGAGCTTCATCTCACCAGTATCATCTCCCACCACCAGTTCCCCCTTCTTCACCGTCGTCCCGTCTCTCAGGTGGACGTCGTCGACGCTTCCGTGGGAAAGGGCTATGACCTCGACCATGATCTGGGCGTCTTCCTCTTTCACTTCCTGGAGCTTCAGAGCGAGTTCGCCGAGACCAGGCAACGTCTCGTCGGCCGGCTGCACCGAGTTCGGGCTCCTGCAGTACAGTCTCCCTTCTGTCGCTTCATCCGGGGTCACGCCGACTACCTCATCCTGGGAAGGTTCCTTCACCCCCTTGCCAACTTCGATGAACCTCACCTTCCTGTCTTTTCCAACGCCCAGGACGACCTTCGCCGACTGGCTGGAGCTTGTCGCCGCTACCCTTAGGACCAGCCTTTCTGCCTTCGCCGAATCAGCGATTATGGCGCTCCCCGCATCGCCATGGACTTCGAAATCCCCGTTGTTCGAACGCCTCGATCTTACGTTCGTGATCCTCACCTTCTGGCCCCGCTTGAGCTCGGGGCGCGCGGTCGGGCTCCAGATGACGATCCGCGCTTCTTTTCCGCCCTCTCGACCCATCCCGAACTGGTAGAGCGAGCCCTCCGACCCGTCAGACCTAACGAATTCGCTGTACCTCGGCTCGGAAACTACAACGCCCTCCAGGGCGACGAACTGCTCCTCCTTGGTCAAGTTGGGGATCTTCTGAACCACTGTCGAAATCGGCGGGAGTTTCGACGAGGCCTTCTCGTCGTCCACGACTTCCAGCCTCCCTCTCTTGCCGAGGTTGAGGTTGGGCTTGCCGTCGAGCCCCTGTTTCACATAGGCGTCGGCCACTCTTACCAGGGTGTCTACCTTCAGCCCCAGCTTCTCGACCTGTTCCAGGCTCTCCTCCCACACGGTAAGCCTGACCGTGTTCTTGGCGTCGAAAAGGGAGAGCCTCTGATACTTTCCCTTTCCGCCATCCTTCTTGTTGTATGTGGCCACCGGATAGACTGCCAGGACCCTCGCGACCACGGTGACGTCGTTCGCCCCGATGTACAGGTCCTTGATCGTCAGGTCAGCAGACGAGTCCTCTTTGCGGAGGGACACCCCCAACTCTCCGGCGACCAGGAAGAGCGCCCCCTGGTCTGTAAGGTAGCCTGCTCCCACCGTCCGCTTCTTATCCTCTATCCGGCGCAGCACTTCGTCTCTGCCCAGTCCGGGCTTCTGCTGGAGGAGTTCTCCGATCAGGGTTTCGAAGTCGTACATGCCCTAGGCTTTGACGGTCGCCGAGTTCACGGCGGATACGCCCTCTTCCAGTATGTCCAATCCCTCGTCCATTTCTTCTTCGGTGATGTTGAGCGGTGGTATGACCCGGAGGGTGTTCCTGCCGGCGATGATCACAAGGAGGCCGTGGTGGAAGCAGTAGTCCATCACCTGCCTCGCCTCCTCTTCCCCTCTTGCCTTGCTCCGCTTGTCCTTTACGATCTCCACACCGAGGAAAAGCCCCATCCCCCTCACGTCTCCTATGATCTCGTACTTCTCCTTCATCTCGAGAAGCCTCTTCTTCGCCTTTCCTCCCACACTCCTCACGTTCTGCATTACATGCTCGGACTTGATGACATCCAGCGTGGCGAGGCTCGCCTCGACGGCCACAGGGTTCGCGCCGAACGTCGAAGCGTGCTGACCGGGCTTCCAGCTTTCCATGACCTCGGCCCTCGCAATGGTCGCGCTCAACGGCAGGCCCGAGGCGATCCCCTTCGCTATGGTCACGACGTCGGGCACGACTCCATAATGCTCGACGCCCAGGAACTTCCCTGTCCTTCCGACCCCCGTCTGAATCTCGTCGGAGACGAAGAGGACCCCTGACTTTCGCAGGAACTCCATCTTCTTGAAGTATTCGGGCGGGGCGGGCACATAGCCGCCCTCTCCCTGTATGGGCTCGAAGAAGTATGCCGCGACGTCGTCTACGGGCACGAACTTCTCAAGATACTGCTCCTTGAAGTAATCCACGCAATAGTAGTCGCACTCGGGGAAGGTCTGCTTCCAGGGGCACCTGTAGCAGTAGGGGAAGGGAAAGTGGACCGCGTCAGGGACCAGAGGCAAGGCATCCTTGCGCTGCATCGGCTTGCTGGCTGTGAGCGTCAGAGCCCCCATCGTCCTCCCGTGAAACGCTCCGGAGTGGGCCAGCCATATGGGGCGCTTGGTATAGTTCCTGGTCAACTTCATTGCAGCCTCTATGGCTTCTGCTCCGCTGTTGCCATAGTAGACCATCTTCTGAAAGTCTCCTGGGATCATGGGGAGAAGCTTCTCCGAGAGCTCGACC
This sequence comes from Nitrososphaerales archaeon, assembly GCA_014874415.1. Classification (GTDB taxonomy): domain Archaea; phylum Thermoproteota; class Nitrososphaeria; order Nitrososphaerales; family Gagatemarchaeaceae; genus UBA183. The sequence continues at coordinate 37,129 of JACWAI010000015.1, read as the reverse complement.
AGGTTGTCGTAGTAGAAGTCGGTGTATGAGAAGTGGACGAACCTCTCCGCCTGGCTCTTGATCGCCTGGACCACCTTCGGATGGGTAGAGCCAGTGCTCAGCACCGCTATCCCTGCGGCGAAGTCGATGAACTGGTTCCCATCGACATCCTTCACCAGAGATCCATGGGCGGATTCCACTACTAGAGGGTAGAAACGCGAAATCGAGGGTGAGATATACTTGGCAGTCCTCGTCACGACGGCGGATGCCTTCGTGCCCGGCAGCTTCCCTACGACCTTGGCGAACTTTCTGGTTTTCGTGAGAACCGAGCATCGCCACAGCTGTGGGGCTAAAATCCTTTGCCCGAATTTGGGACGAAACCGGCCGTTTGCACCCTGAAACTGACGCTATACTGGGACAGAGAGCTCTATCTCGAGCACTGGCAGGTTGAGCTGCCTGCCATCTCTTGAAGTGACGTTCTCACCGTCGATGGTGATGTTGGAGATCTGGACGTTGCTCATGAAGCGCTTCCTGAGCACCTGAGCCACTTCAACGGACATGTTGATTGCTTCCCCCCTGGCCCTGAGGACGACCTGACGTGCCCCGCCATTGAACATGGTGATGCACGCCGTTACATAGTTCAGAAGGGGCTTGCTCTGACCGACGATGACGGTTTTTCTCTCTTCAGACATGAGTGGGTCTCAGGCCCCTCACTTGGCCTATAAATGCTCGTTTTTGTCTTCGCTCTGACCCTAGGTGCCGCAGCATCCGCCGCAGCAGCCTCCGCAGCAGAAACACGCCAAATGGTTCACCTCTATCCAGAGTGGTAACTTTCTAGGTAATTATTGACTAACCCGACGGTACTTGCCTCTTACCTTTTCCACAGCCCCATGATTGACCAGGCGCCTCAGTATCCTGGAGACCACTTCTTGATGGTAGCCGAGCGTCTTCTTCAGGGTTGAGAAGGCCACCGGCTCTGAGCTGTTGCAGATGGTCATGCACACCTGAGATTCCCTTTCGGTGAGCTGCAGGCAATCCGGGCCGCCACACATCTCCACGGGGCAACATGTCGCAGACATGTCCAAGTGAAAGTTCCATGGAGCTATTTATTGACCGGCCTTGCGTTCTCCGATAGCATATAAACAGAGGACCAGGGAGCGGCGAAACAGGGGTCGTCGGCTAGTCTGGTCTAGGCTTTCAGCCTCGGGCGCTGAAGATCGCTGGTTCAAATCCGGCCGACCCCAGTTACTTTCACGCTGCCCTCTCCGACTTTTCGGCTCGGTAAAGACGGTCTTCGCTCCGAAAGGAAGTCCAAGGCAACACTTGAGATAGAGGAGCTGGAGTAGCGTTGCCGTATTTCATCTAGACCGATTCTGAGGGCAGCCTCAAGAGTCGAAGCCGGCTTTGAAGTTGAGGCGCCTACTTCCACTTCGTGAGTATCTCCTCTCTGCGGAATGTCGCTCTCGAGACGAAGAAGAGCAGCACGTCTACCACGACCAAGGCTCCCGCGATTATCAGCAGGTTGCTGGTGTCTCCGAGGTTGATCAAGTTCAGCTCCCCGGCGACATACAGCCCCGCAAACGGTAAGATTGTCAGCCCCCCGAGTTGCTGTCCAGACCTGATGTCGGTCACCCTCGATGAGATGATTACGTTCATCTGTACGCTCATCAACAACGCGAGCGGAAGAAGCAAGAGTATAACGATGGCTGAATTCCAGTCTGGGAAGTAGTAGTAGCCAAGCTTGCCCTTGGTGGCCAGATTCATGAGAAGCATGAAGAGCGCGGATCCTCCCAGTACCGCGGCCAGCGGCGGAAAGAAGGCGGCTATCCCCTTCCCGAGGAGAATCTCGCTGTCGGTCGTGGGCGTCGCAAGCAGCGGCTCGAGGCTCTTCTCGACTTTTTCGCCGGCGATGGTGTACGACGCTATCGGAGTAGAGAGATACGAGCCCAGGATTACGTAGAAGAAGAGGAACGCAGGCAGCAGGACCACCAGTTCGGCAGGGGACATGCGGCTGGTGTTCTTTGCGCTCAGCGCGACGTACCCTATAACTCCGGGGATGAGGACGGCGATTAGAATTGGAACGACGACCAACGAATAGATGATGTTCTTCTTCTTGCGGAAAGTCTTGAAGTCTTTTGCAGCTATGATCCGGGACTTGGAGAGCCGCACGGTCCCTAACTTCCCCCTCCTTCCTTCACCAGCTTCAAGTAGACGTCTTCAAGCGAGGCGCCGACTATAGTCATAGACTGGATGTGCCCCCCGGCCTTGACGATCGCCTCGACAACAGCAGCGTTCTGCTTCTCAGGGTCGCCCAACGCCACCTCTAGCTTGTTCCCTTCAGCTGTGACGCTTCCCACAGCGGGGAGCTTTCTCACTCCCGCCAGAATCGCGTCCGTCGCTTGCTCCTGAAGCAACACGACTGTCTTCCTGGTGCCTCCCCCGCTGCTGAGCGCCTTCTCGAGTTCCTGCGGAGTGCCCGTCGCGATGAGCTTGGTTCTCAAGATCCCAATTCTATCGCATATCCTCTGGGCCTCGTCCAGATTGTGGGTGTTGAGGAAGATGGTCCTCTCCTCTTTCTTCAGCTCGAGGATGAAGTCTCTGACCGTCTTGGCGGACTCCGGGTCCAAGTTGGCCGTCGGCTCGTCCATGAAGAGGAGCTTTGGCTCGTGTATGAGGGCGCGCGCGATGGCGAGCTTCTGCTTCATCCCTTTGGAGAAGGTTCCCGCCATGACGTCCCTCTTCTCCCAAAGCCCGAGCATAGTAAGGAATCGCTGGATGTTCTCCTTCCTCTGGGCCTCTGCGCAGTCGTAGAGCTTGCCGTAAAAGTCCAGGTTGTCATAGGCGCTCAGGTCGTCGTAGAGGCCCACGTTGTCAGGCACGAAGCCGATGAGCTTCCTTATACTCAGAGAATCCGCCTCTTTGCCCACCTCGTACCCAGCAATCCTTGCCTCTCCGCTGGTCTTGGATATCAGGCAGCTGAGCATCCTGACTGTGGTAGTCTTGCCCGCGCCGTTGGGTCCCAGGAAGCCGAAGACCTCCCCATCGTTGACTTTGAGAGTCAGGTTGTCAACGGCTGTGAGGCCGCCGAATCTCTTCGTGAGACTTTCAGTTTCAATCATCTTGCGGCATCACCCGATGACAAGTGCCCTGCCCTATTTACCGGCGCTAGGGCTCTGTGCCGGCCTGCCATCCACGAGCACGCTGATTTTTCTCCCAAAGACCCAGCGCATCATCCCGACGCCGACTTCGACTTTGTGGACCTCTTGACTCCCGACATCGAACGCGAACTTCTTCGCGCCAGGCGAGTAGTGGAATTCGTCGGCAATCTTCTGGTCATCGACTTCGATGAGGATCCTCTTCATGACCATGTCCCAGTCAACCGTAAGCGAGTGCTTCTCCGCCTCTCCCACCTCGAACCTAGATTTTCCCATGGGGCTTCGAAGGCGTCATAGGAAATATAAGAGGTTCGGCGCGTACAAATTTTGGCGTTCCTATGTTTGCTGATTCTTTACGTCGTCCAGGCGACTTTCCAGAGGGAAGCGATACTCACGAGATGGAAGTAGGATCTAAAGGAGGGAAGCGAACACATTGAGATTGAAACCAAGGTTCCTCGCTGGGGGCGCCGTGATCTTCCTCCTCGGGCTGAGCCTTGGGGCGGTGAGAGGTTACGGAACCAGCTATGCGGTGCTGATGGGAATAGGAATAGTGCTCCTCGTGCTCGGACTTTTCTGGAAGGACAAACCTTCGGGAAAGACCACAGGTCAGACAGGCGCGGCCTGATCACCGGCCATCTTCGGCCCGCCGCATGAAGGAATAGCGCGAGAGCAGCCCACAACCGATAATATCCCATGGCAAAGCCATCCCGGAGGGTTTGGAACAGAAGAAACCAGTCGAGGGGTTCTTCGGCAGGCATGCAAGTGACTATTCAAAGAGCCAAAGCCACGCTCATGGATTAGACCTCACGGCTCTCATGAAAGCCCTGAAGCCCAAAAAGAGCGAAGTGGCATTGGACGTGGCCACCGGAACCGGGTTCACCGCCGTCGCCCTTTCCAAGCTGGTGGGGCATGTCATCGGCATCGACGTGACAGATGAGATGCTCTGGCAGGCCAGAAAGCTGGCGCAGAACGAAGGCGCCGTGAACGTCCGATTCGAGCTGGGAGACGCCATGAAGATCAACTACGCCAATTCTTCCTTCGACATCGTCACCTCCAGGCGGGCGACGCACCACTTCACAGATGTGCCGAAGTTCCTGCTGGAAGCAAAGAGGGTCTTGAGGCAGTCAGGTCGACTGGGGGTAGTGGACATGTCGCCCCCCGAAGGCGCGGAGGATTTTTCGAACAAGATCGAGAGGTTGCGTGATGGAAGCCACGCAGAGGCTTTCACTCCGAGCGCCTGGAAGGCGATGCTGTCTCGCGCAGGGCTCCGCCTCGTTTCTGCCGAAGTCCTCGACGAGCCCGTGGCTCTCGAGAAGTGGCTCTATCCCGTCGAGCCCGGAGGACGGGAGGAGGAGTCGATTAGCCTGGCATGGCGTTCGGCTCCGGACCGGGTAAGACACCTGCTAAAGGCGGAATTCAAAGACGGAACCATCATGGGCTGGACGAAATCGAGGATCGTCCTGGTTGCCTCCAAAACGCCTTAAGCCGAGAGCGCAGAGGACGGAAACATTGCCCCGGGTCATCGGCCACATCGACCTCGACTACTTCTACGCCCAAGTAGAGGAGGTGGAAGACCCTTCGCTAAAGGGAAGGCCGCTTATCGTCTGCGTCTTCTCAAGGAGGACCGAGGACAGCGGGGTCGTGGGCACGGCCAACTACAGGGCCAGAGACCTCGGAGTTCACTCGGGGATGCCCATAGTCCTTGCCAAGAAGAAGCTCGAAGGGAGGGACCCTGCGGTGATCAGGATGGACCACGAGAAGTACGAAGCCGTTTCCGCTAGGATAATGGAGGCGCTCGAACGCCAGGTCGATGTCCTCGAGCCGACGGGGATCGACGAAGCCTTCTTCGACCTGACGTCTTCTACCGGCGGTGATTACGCGAAAGGCAGGAAAACAGCCGAGTCAATCAAGCGCTCGGTCTTAGAGAGCGAAAGTCTGACCTGCTCAGTCGGGCTGGGGAGGAGCAAGGTCGTCGCGAAGCTCGGGTCTGATTTGTCGAAACCCAACGGGCTCATGGTAATCCTCCCAGAAGATACGAAAGCCTTCCTCGACCCCCTTCCGGCGAACAAACTCTACGGTGTGGGGCCAAAGACTTCATCTGCCCTCGAAGAGATGGGAGTCAGGAAGGTGGGCGAGCTCGCAGGAGCTCCACCATCCGAGCTCGAGAAGCACTTCGGGAAGAAGTTCGCCGCCTATCTAACGGCCGCGGCCAGGGGGACAGACGAAGACCCTGTCAAGGCAGGCCTCGGGCCGACGCAATTCAGCCGGATCGTTACGCTGAAACGGAACACAAGAGATCCTCACGAGGCCTTCGAGCAGCTTTCCGAGGGGATCGGATACATCCATGACAAGTTGGCATCGGCTGGAAAATCGTTCAGGACAGTCAGCGCCATAGGCATCCTCACGGACCTGTCGACCAAGACGAAGAGCAAGACGTTTGAGACTCCGATCAACGACAGTGTAACCCTGAATGAGACAACACTGGTTCTCTTCCAGGAGCTGAGCAGGTCCGTCAGCAAGGACTTCAGGAGGGTCGGGGTCCGCGTTTCAGGCCTGGCTGACGTCGAGAGCCAGAGCTCGCTGTCTGATTTCATCCGTCCGGCCCGGTGAGAAGACGAGCGAAGAGAGAGACGCGATGAAGGCGAAGGCTTCGGAGTTCGAGAAATATGGCGCGAAATTAGATAGGGCGATCGACGCCGTCCTGGCGGGGGGCGTGAAGGAGACCAGGTTTCTCCCCAGCGGGAGAACGGTGATAACTGTCGTCGGCCGGCTCGGGGACGAGTTCGTCGACCCTGAGAGGCCCTACTGTTCTTGCAGCAACTTCTTCTTCCGCGTCCTCGGCGGACGGGAAGAGATTTGCTACCATCTACTAAGCTACAAGATCGCGGTCAAGACAGGGAAGGTCGACGTCATAGAGTTCAGCGACGAGGAGTACGGCCCCTACCTCGCGGCTACCGTCCGCGACGTCTTCAACGTGCTAAAGAAAAGCTAGAATGTGAGAAGAGAGCCACGGGCGAGACTTTCGTGCAGGCTGCAATTCGATCTCGCGACCCCCTGCTTTCCTTGTATGACATACAAGGCAGGTGCTCTAACCAGGCTGAGCTACCGTGGCACGCCGCTGCTCGCTCCGGGCAAGCTTTATGTCCCTTTCTTGCATGATAATTCTAAAGCCAGGCGAATCGGGCGGTCCACTGTGGAATTCCGCCAGCTCGGTCGGACGAATGAGAAGATATCCACCATAGGGATGGGCGCCTGGAGGATAGGGTCGTACCGCAGCTCCGACGAAAGGGAAGGTCAGGTGCGGGCCCTCAGGAGAGGGATTGAACTCGGCATCAACCACATCGACACGGCGGAGATGTACGCGTCCGGGCGTTCGGAAGAGGTCGTGGGGGAGGCAATCAAAGATGTCAGGAAAGACGTCTTCATCGCCTCGAAGGTGGCTCCAGGGAACCTCCACCACGACGACGTAGCGAAGTCCTGCAGAGCGAGCCTGCGAAGACTTCAGACCTCATACATCGACCTCTACCAGGTGCACTGGCCCGACCCGAACGTCCCCATCAAGGAGACGATGTCGGCCATGGAGGAGCTCGTCGACGAAGGCGCGATCAGGTACATCGGGGTGAGCAACTTCAGCGTCAAAGAGACAGAGGACGCCAGGGCGGCTCTGTCGAAGAACGAAATAGTTTCGAACCAGGTGGAATACTCGCTGGCCAACCGCTACGCAGAGTCGGAGATCCTCCCCTTTTGCGCCAGGGAGAAGGTCACCCTGATCGCCTACAGCCCCCTCGCGAGGGGGAACATCTCACATTCTATCCCGAAGGCGATCCTTCAGAAGTATCAATTGACCCCCGCCCAGGCCATGCTCAACTGGGTCACACGGCATGAACAGGTCGTGGCCATCCCCAAATCTGTGGACGTCGGTCATCTAGAGGAGAACGCGGCTTCGGTGTCTGTCAGGTTCGACGCGGCGGAGTACGAAGAAATCTCGGCGGCCTAGCTACTCCGTCGGAAGCGGGTGTAAGCAACGCGAGCAGCACTGGTAGGCCATCTCTAGGCTGTCATTCAGATTGAGCTCGTCGTTGCACCATATGCACCGGTTGGGGACAAGAACTTGCAACTTACCTCCAATGAGAGACCTCGGCTATATAAAATGAGACAATCAACGGCTGCGGCTTCTACGTTAGACGAACTACTTCTTGATGTGGTGCATCCGGACCAAGTCCTTCTCGAACTGCTTCAGGTTCGGGGGTATCCTTGTGCTGATCGAGTCCTTCAGCGCGAGTCCCTTGTCCCTCTTGCTCTTCCATACCTGGGCGTTGAACTCTATGATGCTCTGGCTCACCTTCTCGCTCACTTCGAACCTTTCCGGCTTGGGGAATGCCTGCAGATGTATGCTCTGGGTGCCGTAAAGCTTCCTCCACGCGTGGTCGGTCATGTACGGGACGATCGGGGCGAGCAGCAACAGCATGCTCTTCACGACGGTGTGCAGCGTGTACCACGCTGCCTCCTGCTCTTCCTTTGTCACGCCGTCTCCGTAGGCCCTCCCCTTCGCCATCTCCAGGTAGTTGGAGGCGAAGACGTTCCACAGGAACTCCCGTACCTTCGTGGCCACCGTGAACACGTCGAACCGCTCATATGCCTCGACGCAATCCTGGGTCAGCTTCCCGAGCTCATTGAGCATCCACTTGTCCGTCCAAGTGAGCTCCGCCTTCTCCGGGACGGGGAAGGAGCTGATGAACCTGCAGGTGTTCCAGAGCTTTGTCAGGAACTTCCCTGCCCCCGCTATCCTCTCCTCGCTGAACCGAAAGTCATATCCGAGTCCCGCTTCCGACGCGCCCCAGAACCTGAAAGCGTCAGCCCCGAACCGGACCAGTATCGGCTCCGGGTCGACGAAGTTGCCGAGGCTCTTCCTCATCGCCCTCCCCTGGGCGTCCTGTCCCAACCCCCCGATCCAAGCGTGCTTGAACGGCTGTTTCCCTGTTAGCTGGTAGCACTTGAGCAGCGTGTAGTACAGCCAAGTCCTCACGATGTCTTTGCCCTGCATCCTGACCGTGGCTGGGTAGGTGAGGCCGTGGAACTTGTCACCCTTCATGTACTTCGAGATGTAAAGCGGGGAGAGGCTCGAGTCCATCCAGGTGTCGAACGTCCTGGTCTCGCCGATGAACCTGGTGTTCCCGCACTTCTTGCACTTCTTGAACGGCGCCTCGTCCCGCCATGGTCTGTAGTAGACCCCCGGCTTGGGGAGGTGGGGGGTGTTGCACTTGCTGCAATACCAGACGGGTATCTCGGTCGAATAGTACCTGCGCCTCGAGATAGGATAGTCGGTGGTGAGGACGTCAATCCAGTCGAGGAGGATCTGGCGGTGCATCGCCGGGTGGAACTCTATCTTCTTGGCGATTTTTTTGACGGCGGGCTTGAAGTCCAGCTGCTTGAGGTAGTACTCCTCCATGGGGATTATCTCGATGGGGGTGTGGCTCCTCTCGCAGAGCGGCGTCCTGTGCTGGATCTGTTCCACCTTCGTCGCGATCCCCAGCTCTTGCAGGTCCTGGATGATCTGCGACCTGGCGTCCTTTATCGCCACGCCTGCATACTTTCCCGCGACGGCGGTCATCTTTCCGTCCATGTCCACCGCCACGACCTCCTTGAGCTTGAACTCCCTGAACAGCATGACGTCGTTGTAGTCACCGTAGCTGCACACCATCACGACGCCGCTCCCGAACTTGGGGTCGACGCTCTTGTGCCCCCTTATGGGCACCTCCCTGTTGTAGATCGGCACGACCGCAATCTTGCCGATGTGCTTCCGGTACCTGGTGTCCGATGGGTTGACCACCAACATCTGGCAGGCGGCCAGAAGTTCGGGCCTTGTCGTGGCCACCGGGAGCTCTGCCTTGCTGTCCTTCAACTTGAACGTATTCGTCACAAGGAACGTGGGGAGCTCCTCGTACTCGATTTCAGCGTCTGCGATAGTAGTGTTGCAGTCGACGCAGTAGTTGTTCGGCCTGTTCGCAAGATAGATTAGCCCCTTCTTCCAGAGCTCGATGAAGGACCACTGGGTGAGCTTCCTGTAGTCTTCCGAGTCGGTCCTGTACTTGTTGTAGTAGTCTCCGGATATCCCCAATGTCTTGAGGAGGCCGACCATGTACGCCTCCAGGTCGTCGAGGGCGTGTTTGCACAGGTTGATGAACTCCTCTCGGGGGGTCTTCCTCATCTGGACCCTGTACTTGCGCTCGGCGAAAATCTCCACCGGGAGGCCGTTCCTGTCTATGCCTATGGGGTAGAGGACGTTCAACCCTCTCATCCTCGCGGCCCGGGCGGTCATGTCAATCTGGGTGTACTGCGTGAGGGCGCCGGGGTGCCAGGGCTTCCCTGAGGGGTAGGGAGGAGGGGTGTCGATCACGAAGTTACGATTTTTGCTGTTTGACGGCTTGAATTCGAACATTCTTCTCTCATACTCCCATGTCTGCCTCATCTCAGCCTCCAGCTTGGGGTCCCAAGAAGTCGCTTCAAGCTTCGCTGAAAACTGTGTCTGCAAACGAATGCAGGCTGTCCCATGAGACGGTATATTAGTCTAAGAGGGGTTTTCGATGGTTTTGGCCTATCTTTCGGCACCTTGCCGGGCGTAGATGAGGGGTCTCTACTTCTGGAAGTAGACCCCACTTTGCTTCGCGTACTCTATATCGTCTAGTGGAGGCTTTGAATATAAGCTCGGGTCTTTTACGCCTGCCATCTTGAATGCAAGCGCTCGTCTCTTGTCATTCGAGCAGTAGCCGCAATGAACTGGGAGTTTCCTTCCTTTTACTGTCCTGAAGCCATACCCCGCATAACAGCTGTAGGTGTATTCCCAGGGGACCCCCAGCTTCTCGCCTAGCTCGACTACCTTATCCTTGTCGTAGGTAATCAGAGGGGCAAGCAGCTTGTACCCCCCATGATGGGTCGCCTGCTCTGCGGCCCGGTTCATTTCCTCAAGGAACTCAGGGGTGTTGTCTTTCATGGCCACCGGTGTCTCCCTTCGGATGCCGATGTACACGTCGTAACGCTCCCCCTTGGAGATGTAGAACGACTCCGCATGAGAAAGCCCCACCAGGAGAAGGATGGCGTTACGGCACGGGTCCCACCACTTTAGAATCCTCTGCCGCGCCTTGTCCGGGTCCCAGAGGTCCGCCTCCTTCGTCTCGGTGATTTCCTTCTCAGGGTGGGTCAGGACGGAGGTGCTTATGTCTCCGAGCCACTTCAGGTCTATGATCTTCAGAGGAAGGCCGAGCTCCTTCGAAATCTGCTTGATGCAGAACTCCTCGTAGTCGTAGGTCCTCTGCTTGTAGTTGCAGAATATCAGAAGCTGGCTCTTCGGTCTTAGCTTCTTGCTGACGTAGTAGGTGGTGGTGACCGAGTCCACTCCGCCGGAAATCATACTGACTGCGCTCCTCTCCGGACTCAACTTGGGCCTCCAAGCCTCCTCTGTGCAATCTTAAGCTTGGCGAGCGATCGATACAAAGTGTACGGCAGCGCGACATCGCTTATGGCCACCCCGGCCAGGAGCAGTGGCAGGAGGCCGAGGAACGTCAGTCCAGGGACGAGGGCTGACAGCAGCCATGAAAGGTAGGCTCCTAGCCCTATCGCGTTGATGATCAGGCCGACGAAGAACGACTTTTTCCCCACCAAGTAAGCGACAGCCAGTAGACCGGTAGAGACGACGGGCGAGAGCACAACGTCAAGGAGGCCCAAAGGCGAGAACAGGTAGTTCCCGACAACGACCGCCACCAGATTCCCTAGAAGCGTCCCTATAGGCCAGAACTTGACCATCCCCTTCAGGACGTTGGCGACCCTGACGTTAACCTGAAGGAAGGAAAGGTAAGGGAAGATGGCGATGAGCGCGACATACATGGCGGCATATACGGCTGCGAGCGATATCTCCGCGGTTCTTCTCACTATTTGACTCCCCCAACACCGGGATTTGTATGGCGGATCGGGTCGAGGTCACTCACCCGCCTGGGCGCGCTCTCCTTCGAGCCGATTTAAGCGATTAGGGGAACTGAAGGTCGAGTTGTCCTCTTTCTTGGTCGGAGAGGTCCCAATCACTCGCCTGGGCGTTCTCCCGCACGTGGTTTGCAGTCGAAGCTCTTGGGATGGGGAAGACGCCGGGCTTCCCCGCGAGCCATTGAAGTGCCGCCTGTGCCTTGGTCTTCCCACGACTCGAGCTCAGCGGTTCGAGCCTGTGGTCAGAGGGGAGCTTCCCGTGCCCGAGGGGGTAGTAAGCGAGCAGCGCGACCTTCTCTCTGTCGCAATAGGGGAGTATCTCCCTTTCCACGCTCCTGTTGATCAGGCTGTAGTCCAGCTGGACCGAGCTCAACTCTGACTTGGGAAGAGCCGACTGCGCCTCCTGTAGCTGTCTAAGGTTGAAGTTGCTCACCCCGACGTGCCGCAGCTTCCCCTGCCCCACCAGCTCCTCCATGGCCGCCATGGTCTCCCGGATCGGGACCCTCGGGTTGGGCCAGTGCACCTGGTACAGGTCGATGTAAGATGTTTGCAGCCTGCCCAGGCTGTGGTCGAACGCCTTTACGAGCGCGTCCCTGTGGAGATGGTTCGGCCACACCTTGGTCGCGAGGAATATCTCATCCCTCTTCCTGCCGGCCATGGCCTTTGCCACCAGCGGTTCAGAGCGGTAGACTTCAGCGGTGTCTACCAATGTAATCCCGGAGCCAAGTCCCATGTTGATTGCATTGATTTTGGCAGCCCCTCCCCGCCTCCATCCAGCGAACGCTGTCATTATCCAGAATGGGTCGTAGTATGTTCCCATGCCGATTTCGGACACCTTGCGCCCCGTCTTGGCGAACTCCTTGAGCCGCATCGAAGTCAGTGCGCGCTAGAATGCCAATAAAAAACGGTGGGGCTTGGTCACTTCCCAAGCCCGAGGTGCAGGCCGTGCTTTAGGGCAGCGGCCGTTCCCCCCGTGGCAGCGGTGCCCGCCGATCCGGCACCCGCGTAGAGCGATAGGTGCTCCTTCAACACGTCAAAGGCATGAGACGTGCTAGGCACATGCGACAGTGCCACGTGGAGACCTGGGGGCACCGTGTGGGCGGCGTTGACCGCCGCAGAGGCGTCACCCGTAGCTACAGCGGTGGTTGCCGTCGCAGCCACTCCGCCGAGCGCGGCCAGTAGTATGGTAGACACCATTTTCTTTCAATTTCGAGACGGGCGGGGCTGAGATAATCCATCGGTTTCGAACGGGCGTACAAGGGATTGTTACGAGGGACCCTTCCCCTTCGCCGTCTCTCCATCCAAGACCTCCTTCGGGAGCAGCCAGTAGATGTCAGGATGGTCGGACTTTAGCTTCGAGAAGGTGGGTGGGAGTAGCCCGTTACGTCGCGCTCTTCGAACGTTGTATTCGACGAAGCGTCTCATGGCGCTCGACTGGTACTCCTACGCCAGGGAGAGCCCCGAGAGGTATGAAGACACCAACGGGCACACGATGATAGGGTAACGAGTCTTCGCTATTCTAGGCGTCCGTTCAACTCTTCATCAGTGAAACCCGCCTTCTTCAGTACCTCTCGCTGTAGCATTCTTACCTCCTTGACCTGCTTTCTCAGACGGGTGGTGAATTGGTACTCACGGAAGCCAAGGTACAGCCAAGCCATGCCGAGCAGGATGAGAAACACCTCTAAGGCCATCAGGGAGGGGTCGGCGAGGTTTACCTCCACCACCTTAGTGCTCGAAGTAAGAGGCAGAAGCAGCTCTATGATGTAGGAGGCGACCAAGAGGAAGGCAACGGCAAAGCTGACAATCGCCAGGGTCCTAATCTTGTTCCCCCCGGCCTCAACGTGTTGCATGAACTCTTCTTCGACCTCCAGGCTCGACACAGCAGGAGAACGCTCGTCCTCGCTCATTGCACTCCAACACATGCCGGTTCGAATAAAACCCTTGCTGACAATTGGTCACTTTCACAGCTTATTAGAGGTCAACCTCGCCTGGCATCGGTTGAAGTACCGGACGAGGGCGCTCGCCTACATGGACATACTCGCATCTCTCAGGGACCGCGCCATGCCCCCGACCAGGGTCGCGCAGGCCGCGAACGTGCACTATCAGAAGGCGGTACAGTACTTCGCACTCCTAGAGGGGGACGAGCTTTTGACAAGGCGAAGGGAGGAAGGTCAGGAGTTCTTGGCAATCACCCAGAAAGGTCTCAAGACTCTCGATGACCTGACCCGTCTTCAAGGCCTTTTCCGGCCTGATCTCGCCTAAAAGCATTGTTCACATTTTGCATGTCCAATTTGGATGTCCAACTTGTAAGCAATCCAATTTAAGACAGATGCCTCCTCTTCGTGCATGCAACCGAAACCAATCTGGTTCGGCCACTGCCGAACTGGCGGCAGGTTCTATCTTAAGGCCGACGAGATTCTTCCGGGGATAAACATCCTGGGAGCCGGAGCCGACGGGCTTGCTGCAGTGCTCGCGGTAGCCTGCAACGACTCTGGATTGAGGACCCTCGTCCTCGACTTCACTGGAAGAATGGCCCACAAGCTCTATGGCAGCTTTGATGTCAAGAGTCTGGGTTACTTTCTGTATGATTCCCAATTGATGGAGGAGAGAGCGTCGCTTCACGCAGAACTGGCAGCCTCCGCCTATACCATGTCCCTTAATCTCAACTTCGAGCAGGAGGGGTTCCTAAACTCGGCCATCCAGTACATCGGTCTGGAGCAGGGCCTCGCCAGCCCGGCTTCCCTCAGCGACAGGCTGACCGCCACTGGCGAATTCAGGGGGCACACGGCAGACGAACTGAAAGGCAAATTGGGGGCGCTCCGGTCGCTCAATCTAGCGGGCGAGACTGGAGTCGTGAAAGAGATGATGGCCCATAGCTGCGTGGCCTCATTCGGCGAGGCCGAGTCTCACCAGGCCGCCGAGGTCGCAGTGATGCTCCTCCTGGCAAAGGTACTGGCGATAGGGGCCTCCGGAGGAGAACTCCCTGACGTCATGATAGTGAACGAGGCCAACCGCGTCTTCTCAAACCTCCCCCTGACCCGCCACACCAACAGGCTCCTTACCAATCTCTTGACTGCCGAGATGTCCAGAGTCTTCGTTGCCGAGGTGGGATACGGCCTCGACCACCATATCCTCGACACCTCTCCTGTCAGAATCCTTTCCAGCGCTCTCTCCAACGAAGTCTCCGGCGGGAAGTCGTCTGTCGGCGGGCTCTACCACCCTCAGCACATCGGCAGAGCGGGTTCCGTTCTCTCGACACTACTGCTGACTCCCAACATGTTCGTGCTCCAGGACTCGGCCAGAGGGTACGAGGAAGTCTTCATCCCCAGGATTGTGGCTCAGCCGGAACCCAAGCCTGTGCCGGAGCCCCAGCCGAAGAAGAGCGACGCCGGACTCGTGAAGAGGATACTCGAAACCTTTGCGAGCTATGACAACGCCACAAGGGGATCAGTGGTCGGCTTCCTCTCGGGAGAAGATCCTGCCGAAGAGGTCCAGAAGACCATCGACAAGCTCCAGGCCGATGCCTGTCTAATCGTCATTGGCAAAGATGTCAAGACCGACAGCCCGCTCCAGACCTTCCGTCTGACCGAGAAGGGCTACAGTCTGCTCAGGAGCTTGAGATAGATGGAGAAACTCCCCACACAGTGCTCGGCGCTCGACGCACTGACCGGCGGCGGTCTGCCGACTGGTACCATCAGCCAGGTATTCGGAGCGAAGGCGCTGGGCAAGAGCATACTTTGCTTCCAAGCCGCCTGTGCGACGGTCGCCGCAGGGAGGACCGCCCTGATCCTCGACACAGAGCAGTCCTACATGAGTTACCTGGTGGAGTATCGCCTACCTGGGATGAACAAGCGCTTCGGCAAGGACATCCCGGTGAAGGAAGTGAAGCTCGAGAGAGTTCCTCGGCCCGTTTCGCGAAAGAAGGGCGTTTCTCGAAGCGAGCTCGTCACCCTGCTGACCAGCACATTGGACAAGGCGGGCGTGATGTACACTCAGAGCCACATCTCGTCGGTCGTCGACATACTCTCGCCAGAGTTCGACATCCAGATCGATTCACCGAGCGAGCCGACGGTCCTGATTGTACAGATGCCTGACATCATAGAGCTGCTGAAGCTCCACGGCGTAGACTCCGAAATCCACGTATCCGAGAGGTCCGACAACCCTAGGGTGGAGCTGAGGCTGAAGTCCACCCCGGTCTATGAGTCGGGCCTCTACCACATCATCGAGCAGACCAAGGCCAAGCTGCTGGTCTACGATTCCCTTTCCGCCCCGCTGAAGGCGATGTTCCCGAACACCCAGGACCTCCCTGCGAGGAGCTCGAGCCTGGCCATGCTGCTATCTCATGCCCAGAGGCTGTGCATCCAGTTCGGCCTCGCCGTCCTGACGACGAGCCATCTCTCCATCGAGCCCATACACGCCTGGAACATGACACCCTACGGAGGCATCATACTGGGCCACGACGCGAAGTTCAGCTTCGAGCTGACGAAGGTGGACGCGAAGAGGAGCAAGGACGACCATCCTGTGCCCGTAAACCCCGAGGCGAAGGTGAAGGACGAGAACCGGGGCAGGGCCCTCTGGGTCCAGAGGCACCCCGCCATGGCGGACTACTCGACGTTCGGCTACGCTGGTCTCGATGAGGAAGGGTTCCACTGATGGGCTGGATGATGAAGGCTGGCCTCTTCCTTTTCGCCTTACTCATGGCGGGTGTCGGGGCTTGGATAGTCGCCGTCCCTATCCTCGCGTACCTTTTCCTGCCGTCTCTACTAGGAGGAAAACGCGGAAGATTTGATCGTCGTGATGGGCCGTCGAAGAGAGGAACCGGATTCTGGCTGAACATAGTCGGTTCCATTCTAATTCTACTTAGCTTGGTGGCATTCTTCTCCGGGGGCACTTTCTCCCCAGTAGTTTTCTTCCTAGCGGGAATGACGCTGTTGTTCAGGCACAGGCTTTCGACTCACGTATCTGCACTATCAACGCCAGTAGAGAACTCGATACTACTCTGTTCTCGGCTTGACCCGTTTCATTGGGGTGCAGTAGCCGAGGCCAAGGTCTCGACACGAGACATCGAAGGCGCGCTGTCGGGCGTCGGCGAGAGGATTCTGCTGGTCTCCAGCCCGGCTCCACGGATCTTCCTTGTCTTCTCAGCGAATTCCTTCGGTCGAGGCGGCGCGGAAGACAAGCTCATGAGGCGGATACGGTCCGCTGCCCGGGCGCTCGTCCCCCTCGGCGTATACCTTCTGCCACTTGACGGCGCTGAAGTTGCCGCCGTCACCAATCTGCAATCTGCCAGGATAGTACCCCGCACCGAGGACCTACACCAGCTAATCTCGGCCTCCGATTACGGAGCCGCAGCCGTCGAGGCACAACATGGTTTCGTGAATTCATTCGAGCTCTATAACAGGCCTGACGGGACCCAGAGGCCCATCTCCGTCCTTCCTCGAATTGGAGGGAAATCCCAAGGCATGCTCACCCTCAAAGAGTTCTTGCACGAGACGCTTCAGAAGATTGGCGCTCCTCACCCTGACAGGTACACCGCCTTCCTGAGCAGCATGGCAGCGACCGAAGGAGAAACACTGGGCCAGCGGCTTACCCAGACAGAAGGCCAAGGCCAGGTACTCCTCGTCGCGTCCCTAGGCACTCCTTCGGTCGAGCTCAGCAGGGCTCAGCTACAAGCTGTCACAATAATTTACGAGTGACTGGGCATGGGAGTAGTAGGCAAATTGGTGGCGATTGCCCTGGTCCTAATCGTCAGCTACATCCTCCTTGCAGCCCTCTTGGTAGCCGCGAACACTTTGGTGCAGCGCATCGGGCTAGAACCGGACGCGCCCAGTATCTACAATCTAGCGGGGGGCAATCTCCTCCAAGTCTCCTCAGCAACGGCCGTCTTAATGGTCTTCACGACGCCTGCTTTGCTGTCCATATTCGGAAAGAGTGGACCGTGGCTCCGCCTTCTTTCGAAGCACGCCAAGAGTCTCCTGGTGACCTTCGGGGCGGCAGCTCTCATCTATGTAGGCGCGACGGCGGCGGCCACGGTCCAGACGGCTCCAACCGTCCATTCGTCGGGTGAACCTCTCGTGGTCCTCGGTGTGGCAAGTCTGTTGTCTCTGGTCTTGCTTTCCCCTGGGACTTTCCTAGGTCTCGCAGAGAAACTGGTCGGAGTGATACTTCAGGCACCTTCACTCCACCTTCACTCCTGCCTCATCTAGCTGATAGGCGACAGGCTGTGGCCGCGATTGAGCTGCGGCTGACCCCCACAAAGGAGATCAGGGCGAAGTACGAAGAGAAAATCCTCCAAGAAGAGGCCATCAAGTTCCAGAGGTTCGCCCGTGCGCTTGTTTCGATGAAGCTGACGACCGAGTTCAGGATGAGCTTCAGAGAGCGAAGGGGACGAATCATCCTCTTGGCCCGTGGGAAGGACAGCATTTCGTCCATCGAATATCAACTACTCTCTGTTGCGAAGACGTATCTTCCAGAAACCCTGCCAACTCCTGTAACGTTAGCCGTCAACGTAGCGCCACGAGCGTCCATACTTTTGACTGGCGCGCCCGAGCCATCCCCGAACCCGCTTGAGCCACTGGCCAGGTACTTCATCGAGAACGGCTACGAGGGAGACTATGCCGTTGTCTTCCGGGAGCACAGAGGCAATCCCATCTCCGGTCTAATTGCACGCAGGAGGCAGCGCGCGCTGGCCAAGAAGGCAGGTCAACAGCAGAGTATCTCATCCTTTGCGGGCGAGCAGAACACAACATCAATCCAAGACCACTTCTTCCAAATCGAGTCGGAGGAGGCCGCCAAGAGGGTTGAGAGGCACTCTTCCTCACAGGCGGTCGATGCCTGGGTCTACATCACAGGACGGGGCACGACCCAAGAAGATGCCCTCAGAGTAGCAACCTTGGCGGCGGGAGTGGCCCGTTCGAGTCTGTCGAGCCACAGGAAGGCAGGAGAGCTGAAAATTACTGGTCAAAGGCGGCCGTTTCAAGATCTCCTGCCTCGTGGAAAACCCTCGATTATCCTACCATCCGAGGCAGCATCTTTCGTATGGATTCCGCAGATGGCCATGGGAGTGGAGGTGGCCCCCGCAGTGGAGTTCGAGCTTCCTCCACCACTGGAAGGAGACATCACCCTCGGGGAAGTGATGCTCCAATCAGGCAAGAGCGGTCACTGGGTGAAGCTTCCTCTCAATGACCTGGTCACGCACCTCTACCTGATGGGGAGGACGGGCTCAGGTAAGACCACGTCGGCATTCAATCTGCTCCTGCAGTTATACGACCTGGGCGTCCCATTCCTTGTGATTGAGCCGGTAAAGAAGGAGTACAGGAGCCTCGCTTCCCACGTCAAGAGCCTGCAGGTGTTCACTCCTGGAGAGGACACGGCACCATTCAGGTTGAACATCTTCGAACCCCGCCGGGGGTCAGCATCAAGACTCACCTCGACGCGCTTGAGGCCGCCTGGAATTCCAGTTTCACGATGTACGCTCCTCTCCCCTACGTCATCAAGCAGGTGCTCGTCGAGACGTACAAGTCCTGCGGCTGGGACCTGAAGAGCGACAAGCGGGGGAAGCCGATAACCCTGGCTGATTTCCGCCGGACATCCGAAATGGTCGCGCGGAAGCTGGGCTACGAGCCAAACGTCACGATGAACATCGAGTCCGCCATGAGGGTGAGGATTGACAACCTCGAACTTGGCAAGGAGGGGGACCTCTTCAACACGACCGCTTCGACGCCTCTTGAGACAATCCTCCGACGCCCGACGGTCATGGAACTGAAGGGCATCTCTCACCCCGAGGAGAAGGCATTCGTCGCAGCCCTGCTGCTATCTAACCTAGCCGAATACCTCGAGGCGAAGGGGCAATCTAAGAGCCTCAGGCATGTGACGCTCATCGAGGAGGCGCACAGGCTCCTCCCCAATATCTCGACAAGCAAGGGGGATCCGGAGGGCGCCGACTCGAGGAAGGTGATGGTGGAGCACTTCGCGAACATGCTCGCCGAGGTTCGGGCCTACGGCGAGGGGTTGGTCGTCGTCGAGCAGATTCCGACAAAGATACTGCCCGACGCCATCAAGAACACGGCCACCAAAATCGTCCACCAGGTGCCGGCCGAAGACGACAGAAAGATCCTGGCTGGATCGATGGGGATGACCGAGGAGCAGTCGGAGGCCCTGGAGGCTTTGAAGCCGGGAGAAGCGGTGGTCCATGTCCAAAGGCATCCGCTCCCAATCAAGGTGTCTGTCCCTAACAAGCCACTAGAGATGGGATTGGCGCTCGGAGAGATGGACGACGAGTCGGTGAAGAGGCTGATGGCCGAGTTCTACCTGAAGAACCCACTCCCTAGGGCGCCCGTCTCTACGGTGAGGGACAGGCTCCAGGAAATCGTGGACGACGAGTGGTTCAGAGCCAGATTCAAGGAGGGATACGAGGAGGTTCTCACCAGTCACAGGCCTGACAAGATTCTCGACTTGGTCACCAAGGCCGCGCTTGGTGTAGCTTCAGATGAGTACGAGTTCAACGAGACGGTCGCTAAGTTAGTGCAGATGGGAACCGAGTTCTATCTTCCATTCGACGAGCAAGACAGGGAGCGGTTTCCGAGAGAGGTGATGACATACATGGCGAGGGCAGGCAGGGATGCCAGGCGAGGGTGAGCGGGGCGAAGGGCGCGAGAATCCGGAGAAGGACCCATTCGCAAGCTATGCAGAAGAACTAGAGAGAAAACAGAAGGAGTCAGCAGGTTCCGACGAACCCGACCGGGGCATCCCTGAACAAAATGCTAGTCCCGGCGCGGCGGCGGAAACGCCCAAAGCAGAGGGAGAGATCGGACAAGATGAGTTCGAGGCCTATGCGAAAGACCTGAGGGAGAAGTATGCCGAAGATGAGGGGGGCACAGGTTCATCTGAGGTGAGCCAAACCAGCTCTGGGGCGGATGCCGAAGTCCCTTCTCAAGAAAGGCGGGTTCCAAAGGGATTGGGCGAGAGGGAACTAGACGACTCAGCGCGGGAATCCGCCGGTCCAAATCCTCGGCAGAACACAGACTCCACGGCCACGGACTCTTCATCGACATCGGTTGACAAGAAGGGCAATGACTCAGACTCGACTGACGGAACGAACGATTCAGCGGGCCGTCCAGCCAACCCAGTTGGTTCAAACGTCCGGATTGGTTCCCAGCCAGACAAACCTATTCTGAATGATACAGACCCCAGTGCTCCAACTCCCACCGAGACAGATCCTATGAAGAGACAGAATTCTGCTCGGACGAACGGGCAGCCACATGATAATCAGAAAGATTCTATCAATCTTGATTCTCAGCAAGCTGCGGACTCGCCAGCCAACGACGAACCGAAGTCCATTGACATTGGTAGTTATCAGCCCAAGGCGAATAATGGATCAAAGGCTTTGGATAAGCAGGTTACTTTCTCCAGCGCCGAAGATCCGAAGGTTTCTCAACCTGACAAACCAAGTTCTAAGAAGCAACTTCCAATATCTCCAGAAGAAAAGCCCAACCTTGACAATCCTCCAAAAGCCGACCAGACCACTGGTGGTAATTCGAAGGGGTTTCCTATTCGAGGACAAAGAGATTTGGACAGTCCTGACAATGAGCTTCGACAGAAACTTCAGCCTTCGAACGAACCTCATTCGAATGACTCGCTAAAGACGAAGCAACAGGAGGAGTTTGGCTCTGCAATACAAGATTTGAATCCAAAGCCGGGAATTCCTGAGATTCCTGGTGCGGCCCCCGGTTCAAGCGATCCAAAGGGAACTGGGTACAGCCAAACAGCTAGGAATGAAGTTTACACACGTTACAACCCATACGAGAGTAAAATTATTGGGAATATCGACGAACCCAAAGCTGTCCCAATAGTTCTGGCTGGAAAGTGGGAATCCAGGGGAACTTACTTCTTGATACGAAAATCCCAATTTGAGGAGTTGACCGGAACAAGGCTAGAGATTGGAAAGACTTACGAGATTCACTACAGAATCGAGGGTGTAGGTGGAACCTGGAACCGGTTCTCTCAAACAGAGAATCATGCGACCCGTCCGAGTATCTACTTACGTGTCGGCCAATCTTTCGTGACAAACTACGATTAGGGACGCGTTATGGCATCACTATTGACCATGTCACAGACAAACGATGCCTCCGCGTGACCAAGACTCATCAAGGGCCGGCATTTCGAATCTATCGGCATTACCTCGAATCAATGGGGTACGACAATCCACAAGTCAGACAAGAAAAGAACCCTGTGGTGGAGATTGGGGTCAGAAATCTCTCAAGTAAGGAACAGCGCGAAGTCAAGTGCTATACAACTCTGCGGTTTGAAACTCACAAACCAAGTTACAACGTGTGCATGATATTGGTCAAGGGCCTAGGAGCCAAATTCGGCGATATCATGGAAGTTCAATATGTCAAACGTCAGACAATATACGATTTCACTCAGAAATTCAACGGCCATCAACCCAAGAACTTAGAGAACGTCCATCTCGGGCTTGATCAAGACAAACTTTCAATGAAGGTTGACAAGAGGGAAGTGCAACTTGAAAATCCACGGCTGAGTACCAACAAACTCCAAGTCTGTCTTAGAGCGAGCTTGGAGCAAACGGGAAAGATGGTTTACTTTTGGTTCGATGGAGAACACACTCGAATGAGTTTCTTGCAGAAATGGCCAGTCCTTAGCCTTACCGCAGGCGACTCTGGCATTGACATCTCGTATAGGATGGGTCCGTATAAGACACCAACGTTTCGGTTTAGAACGGAAAAGTTCGATATCAATCGGTTCCGCGATGAGTTGAAACTTCTATCAACTCCGGAGTATCCCGGCGATTCATACATCTTCCGGGTTTCCCCTGAGCTCCAAGATTTCGTAAGATTGAGACTCAAAGGGGCAAGTGGTCCATTTGACGCAAGGTGCGAGAAGGGTGATATCTCCGAAGAGATTCAACGGCACTTACTGACTGCTTTGGGTCAATGGAAGGAGGTGGAATACCATCCATTTGACAAAGCATGGAGAACTCACGAATCCACGAAGAGGGGCCCCGACAGCGTGCAACGATCAAAATCAACGGGCGAACTTGGATATTTCGAATTCAGGTGGAGTACAGACGCGTATCAAGCCTATTTCAATTGCCGAAGGCAAGCACTTGATGACTTGAAGAAGTGGCCTACCTATAAGGAGGAAACTGTGAAAACCGCTTATGTTGGCACTTTGGAGTGGGACGTGAGAAAGACTAGCTTGAATTTCTACGTAAAAGAGGCCGCTCCAGAGAACATAGGGCATAACGTTTGGAATACTTACTAGTCTTTGTGCCCTGCCGAAACTATCGATAACACGTCTCGGTCCCTGAGCACGTAGTTCGTCGGAAGGTGTAGCCCAGTCCTGGCGTCAACTGCGTACAGAAGGCCTTTCGCTAGGTCGGTATGGATATGGGCAGCCAGATCTTCTACTGTCGATCCGTTTGGCAGAAGGTAAACGTCAGGGAGAACCCGTCCATGGCTATCCGTAAGTTTCTGTGGGTCACTCACGGCATATACGGCATCGTTTTTTAAAAGGCGGAAAACAACAGAATTCAGCGAGTGTTGCACTCCTGTTCGCAGATATTCTCCGAAGACCTTGCGCCTTATATAGGCAAGGGCGCTCTTCTGCGCTTCGTTCAAGTCCTGAGGTCTGAGTATATCGAATCTTTCCTCACCTGGGACGTATTTGATTAGGCCCTTGGCCTCGGCCCGCCTAAGGGTTAGCTCGGCCTCGCCACTGGTGGGAATGACTGCGAGACCTGGGAGTTTCTCGCGGAGCCGCTGAAAGTTTTCGGCGGCATATGGGAGATCCATCTTGTTTGCGATAAGAAGCGTAGGCTTCGAGTACTCTCGCAAAGACCACGCAAAGGCTTGTAGTTCTTTATCGGACCAAGAATCGAACTCCTTGTCCTTCAACATCGTATCATCAATGGCTGCAATCACATGCTCTTTCCTGACACCTATGCCTTGCAAGACCTCTTCCACCGCACTCGGGATACCATGACCAGGCATCTTAGAGAGTTTCGAAATCTTTGGCTGGTTGGATCTGAGCAATCGGGTGTACCAGAGCGCCAATTCGAGCTCGGTGTCTGAATAGTCAGCGAAAGGGTCACCAGTCCCCGGTTCCGAAATCTTCCCGTCCTTGTCGACACTCCCAGACGCATCGACGACATGCAGTAGCGCATCAGATTGTGCAGCGACACTTAGGAACTGATTCCCCAGCCCCTTCCCCGCCGCCGCCCCTTTAATCAGTCCCGGCAAGTCGGTCACCTCAATGGGGATGAACCTCCAACCATCTTCGCACTTCGAATTTACCGGGTTGTCCTTTACTCCAAACTCCTTATGCACACATGGGGTCACGACGCTGGCCACGCCGGCCTCGGCCCGCACCGTAGTGAACGCGCGCGTGCTTACTTCTCCTGAAAGTAGTGTCATCGAATTAAAGAGTGTAGTCTTACCTGCGTTTGTCTTGCCCACAATTCCTAACTTTATCATTTGCCATGTGCCCCCTGTCGATTAGTTCTTCCGGACGCTGTTCTACTTATAGTTGAAGGCTTTCATATTCCTGTCAAGCTTCTGGTTGTTCAACATACCTCATATCAACGGACAAGGAAACATAACAAGACCCTTAAAGGGCGAGGGGGCCCTGTTACAGGAAGTTGTCTCGCCATGCGTCACTCTCTTCTGACCTCGAGCTGAGGTACCCCTTTGCCCCACGGTCAAGGAGATTCTTCGAATCGATAACTCTCGAAGAGGCGCTCGCGAGCAAGGAAGGCCTCGCGCAGACCGAAAGCAGGTTGTTGAATTCCCTCGGGAGATCAAAGTATGAACCAGACAACTCCGACCAAGACATCACGACCTTCTTTGCCGGAGCACTTGTGGCCAGCCAGGATCCTGTCCTCGCCTCAAAGTTCTCCAAGAAGGAGGCGGAGCGAGCGAAAATCTTCTTTAAGGAAGAGAAACCTGGGAACAAGGTCACCGTCTTCACGGAGTGCTTCGGCGCCGCATTCCAGATAATCAACACGGACGACGGCCGGGCGAGCTACACAATAACCTTCGAGGGCTATCTCTCACTCGTCTCGAAGTACAACCTCGCCAAGAATCCGACGTGGAAGCTGGCACGGCAGGAGCTCGACCGGGGGGTCATCCAGATGAGCGACAACCTGCTCAACGACTTTTTTGGTGACTGCTCGCTGGCCGCGATAGCGGAGGGAATCAGGAACCTGCGGAAAGCACCTCTGCCCAAGCAGTTGCTTGGGGTGAAGATGGCTGTGATTCAGTATGCTCCTGCACCCAAGCCCAAAACTACCAAAGGATATCAGTACATAGAAGAGCTCTTGAAGCACCCTGCTGTGACCGATGGTCGGCACCGGCTAGTTTGGCTCATCCTGAGTCCATGGAGTACGGGGGTTAGGATGCTACCAGACGATGAGGCAGTCGAACTGATTCAAAGCTATGTTTCGGCCGGTGGAAACGTGGACTCCGGTATGAGGCGATTCATCGCCTACAACGTGCGCCGGGCGAGGCGGCTTGGCCTCATGCCTCCAACACTAAGCAAACTGAAGGTCGAACACCCTGACCTCTACGCTTTATTGCCAAAGGAGGTTCTCTCGCTGACCACAGAAGAACCCAAATCGAACCGTGGGAAGAGCACCGGGTAACCAGCATTCTTTCCGGAGTGCTCGGCAAGCAACCCAGGTTCAATTCCCGGCCACCGCACTTATGCTTTCAGGTATGATGCAACGCGGGGTATGATGCGCCTTGGGTGGGCGGGTATGATACCCCGCCACAGGCGCCTGTCAGTCAGATGTAGTAGCGGAACCTCGTGTCGGGGTTCTTTATCTTGGGGTTCGAAACTAGAATCTCGCCCACCGCGTCTGAGAACCCGATGGTAACAGGGCTCGCGTCCCCATACTTGCACTCGTTATAGTTCAGTTTAGTCAGACCCAGGATGTCCTGGGCGACGCTGTCAGACTGCCTTAGTGTGAGTAGTCCGACCTTCAGATGGTCCTCGCAAGGTAGTACAATCAAGAACACTGAGCAACCGCATAGGCCGTGGGGGTGTTTCTGGAAGATTTCTATAACGCCGCAAGCTGAACTGGCACGTGAAAGCCTGCCTGGAGGTCGGAGAGGGTGGCACCGGCGCCTTCATCCCAGAGCTTCCAGGCTGCTGGGTCTTCGGCAGGGACGAACGAAGCGCGCTGGCCAAGGCTAGATCTGCGGCGTCCAGGTGGTATGTCTGGGCGAAGCGCCATGGGGAATCCGTCGCCATCCCCTCTTCCATCAAGGTCGAGCCTGCCGAGGTGCTGCGGGTCACCTACAACCCTGTCGAAGCCGGCAAGCCCGAGCCGCTCTTCTAGACAGAGGTCCTCCCCGTCACCACCCAGGACGTCAAGAGAACCCTCCGTCTGATGAATCATTCCCGAAGGGACCTCCTGGAGCTATGCGAGAGCCTGGACAGCAAAGCCCTCCTCAGGAAGCCGAAAGGAGGGCCAAGGACCATCGGGGACTGTCTCAGTCACATCGCCAGCGTCGAGTGGTGGTACGTCACCAGGCTCGACATAGTCCTCCCCGCGGACTTCCCGAGGGACCCCTTCGACCTCCTCCAATACACGAGGAGGCT
The DNA here is from genome assembly GCA_014874415.1 of Nitrososphaerales archaeon. Classification (GTDB taxonomy): domain Archaea; phylum Thermoproteota; class Nitrososphaeria; order Nitrososphaerales; family Gagatemarchaeaceae; genus UBA183. The sequence continues at coordinate 11,399 of JACWAI010000015.1, read as the reverse complement.
GGCCGAAAAGGAGCTGAAGAGGCTGACCAAGGAGCAGCGGACACGGATCTTCCAGCCGCACCACGACCCCTCCCCCGTCTGCAACCTGTGGACGGCCCGGAAGGTCCTGAGGCGCTTCGTCGACCACGAGAGGCTGCACACCGCCTACATAGAGAAGGCGCTGTCCGAGGCGGCAGGTCATTCACATGGACCATGAAGATAGCCCAAAAGAACATTGGGGGATGGGATCGCCATCGAATAAAAACAGTTGTGCGTGTGGGGCCTGTCAGGGGGAGGGGGCGGAGCGCCACGCTCTCACCGCTTCGTACCAGAACGCCGCCGCCGCTGCTGCAAGCGCGACCGAGAACCACTCTACCACTGGGACGATGCTGTAATATGGATAACCCACATATGCGAGGTAGACCGCGAACACAGTGAATACGGCGGCGTAGAATATGAACCTCGGCACTATGAGCGTCCCCAGCCGGAGGAAGTCTCTCATCACGTCGACCTTCACTTCCCCCACCACCTCGTACTCGCCGTTGTCCTCTGAAACGAGCCCTAGGTCCTTCAGCTTGTTGAGATGGTACTGGGCGAGGGAAGGGTTCGACATGAGAAGAGCCCTCTGGACCTCCCTGACCCCTACCTTGCGCTTCTTGAGGGCGTAAACGTACACCCGGAGGGTGTTCCCTTTCAACTCCGCATCGACCATGCCTTGCGTCCGCTTCTCGGTCGGGGGAGGCTTGGGAGGAGGCTGCGGTTGCTGTTTAGGGGGTTCGCTCACAAAGAGTCCTACTCGCCCGTCCACCCGGCCCCACGTTCAAAAACATTGGTTGATAACGCCCACGCGGGGCACTTCTCACATGAACGGTCGGGCGACCAGCGGTTGAAGCTCCGGACGAGGGCGGCTGCCTACGGGGTAGCTGGCCTGGCTTTGGCCGGAGTTGTGATCTTCTCGGGGTCGGCCCTGGGCCTCCTGAGCACCACTTCCTCGGGGATCCTTTCGGTCCTGCTCACAGACCCTCCGTCTGTTCCAAGTGGTGTCTCTGCCGTGTACGTGACCTACTCGAGCATCGCAGTCCACGCTTCGGGATTCAGCGATTCAGGCTGGGTCTCCTTCGCAGGGGGCGGGACGATAGACACGCTGAAGCTTGTTAACTCCAGCCAGACGATCTCCAGCGGGAATGTCCCGTCTCTAACCTACAACATGGTCAGGTTCAACATCACGAAGGTAGTCGTCGAATATATGGGCGCCAACTACACCGCCGACGTCGCTTCCGGCAAACTAACAGCCTCCATCGTCGGCGGCGTGAAGGTAGACTCGTCAGTCCCTGCGGCGGCCCTGATCGACATCCAGCCGACGGTCCTGAACCTCGGCAACCAGACCGATCCCAGTTTCACGATGGCCGCCGGAGCCAGGGCTCTCCAGGTCCCCTCGGACGAGGTAAGCCCCTCGATGAGGGAGGTCGGCAACAACTACTCGCTTCAGGGGCACAGCTGGTTCCAGACCTTCAAGCAGCGCCCCTCCGACAACCTGACTGTTTCAGGGCTCATGCTGTCGTCAGGGACCTTCTCCTTCTCGGCGGCGAACACCGGGACTGACCCCGCGATCATCAGGATGGTCATACTGACTCCGGCTACCAAGGGCGGAGAATCGGGGGTGATGGGAGGCTCCATGTCGAACTCCATCTTCTTCTTGCTGCTCCCCGACGGCTCGATGAGGCTTGTCAACGGGACGCCCGGGGAAATCAACTCCTACCTCGGGTCCGCAGGATTCTCCCTGGCGGCTGGCGCGTTACACTCTTTCACCTTCAGGGGTACCATCACGAGCCTCCTAGGAAAGCGGGGGGTCTCCACCGGGTCGCAATACGACGTGGTCCTCATGGGTTCAGAGACGCTTGCAACCCAGGTTGTTACCGCGTCCTAGGCTCTGTATCTGAGGATCGCCCCGACACCGCCGAAGCTCTTGAACATGTTCCCCTCCTCAGTCCCGGAAGATATCACCTCGACCTTCGAGCCGACCTGGAAGGCCATCTCCTCGAGCACGTCCACCAGATCTCTCTCCACCACGTCGTAGTCGGTCGCTCCGCACTTGGCGCATGGGGTGGACGTCATCTCCTGCCGCTCCTGGATCTTCTTCGAGGCAGCGACCGTATCAGACTTCACAGTCCCGCATTTCTTGCAGTCGGCGTCGATGCGGACCATGTCCAGGTCGTCCGAAACAAGGACCACGTCGGTGCTCGCCTTCCCGAGCGCTTCGATGACCCTGGGGAGCCCGTAGACCGCGAGCCCGCCCTGCCTGTTGACCTCCCCAAGGAACTTCTGGACCAGGCGCTTTTCCTCCACCAGGCGGACATCCTTCAATATGTCCCCCGCCTTTTCGACGAGCTCTCTCACCCCTTCCCTTCCTGAATAGCCCAAGTCCAGGACGGCGAGGACCTTCTTCTGCAGCTCGTAGTGCAGGTAGCCGCCCTTCAGGAATTCGTCCTTGGTCGGTCCCGGCCCCCCGACTATCATCCCGGTCACCTTGTTGCTGTCGATGAAGACCCGCGTCGCGTGCTCCCCGACCCTGTGGAAGTAGTAGGTCAGCTCCATCTCCCTACCGCGCTCATATCGCCTGGCACTGTTGTGAAGGACGAACCCTCCTCCTACGAAGCTTCGGGTTGACGGGAGCTCGAGATCGACGAACTTTTCCTTTCTGGAATTTCTTACGCGCCGGGTCTTTTTCACTGTCACCAAGATGAGCTCGCTCTGCTGTATCTGCTTCAGCTTGGTCACCGTCTCTTCCAGCAGCTGAACCCTCTCGTTGGAAGGGTTCGAGGTGACCCGTTCATCAGCAAGTACTCCTTGAAAAGTGCCGATGACCCTCTCAAAGATCCGGTCGCTGATCCCTCTCTGATCATGGAAAAAGTTCGTGATTCCTTCGAACTGCCTCCTCCTGATTCCGAGTTCCTTGGCGGTCTTGTCCACCCATGAACCCACTACTGGAACGGTATGGTAGCTCTGGGGCCGTCGTCCCCCGATTCCTTTCTCAAGCCGTCTAGCCTTGTCGGCTGCCGTGAAACCAATGCTGTTACGGAACGCCACCAATGAATCATAGTCGCTTATGTCGAGCCTGTGCATCAACGTGCCATACCTGTTCACATACGTATCATAGGATGAAACAATGCCAAATCTGAGCAGGAGCAGCTGCAGCTGCCGAATCAGAAGACCAGGTTTCATCGCGATTGATATTCTCCTTCCCCTGCGGGCATTGGCTTCGGCATCGAAGAGCCCTCTCAGGAATCTGGCAAGGTGGGCGTTATCCAGGCGGTGTATCTGCTCTGGAATCTCCCTTGGTCCCGTCGATACGAGCCCAGGATAGAGCTCCTTCAACGCATCGACGAACTCTTTACAATATATCCATGTCTCAAGATACGGTTTCTTTGCGAATGAATTCTTGCGCTTCTCAGGGCTGACCTTCTTTATCGGGACGTATTCTAGATTCAAAGCCGACTTTGCCAGGTGCGCATACGCTTCGGCTACCTCTCTCCTTTCTTCATAGAGGTTGAGGCGGTTAACGTCTGCGTTGGCATCTCCCGCGATGTATCCCATCAGTTGAAGCAGGTCGGGGGAGAAATATTCCGGGAGAGACCTAGTGACTTTCACGTACCTGGTCGTGAATTCATCGAAGTCGCCGTACAAGCATTGGACGACAGCCCTGAGCTTTTCCACTCTCAGGTCTCTTTCCCCTCTCTCCAACTGAGAGACCTCGGTCTGATGGAGGCTAGCAGCCTTGGCGGCTTTCTTCTGCGAAATCCTTCTCTCTGTCCTGATTTTCTTCAGGAGGGCCCTTCCCTCAGGAGTCACCAAGTACCTGTAGGTCGCATGGAACATGGTGGAGAACGATGGGACAGCGGGTTCCCGCATCCTGCGGGAGATGAGCACCTTGTCACCGGGATGGATGTCGGAAGCTTGTATGGTGGAGGCTTCTCCCGAGGGCGAAATGGTGAAGAACCTGTGCTCGCCGGTGGCTGAAATCCTGAGTTTGGGCCTGGTCGTTTCTACGACGCAGTAATCCTTCGGGATGCGGACGAAAGTGTCGGTGCATTCGTACAGTCCATGAGAATAGTTGACAAAGTTGTAGCTTGCGATTCTGCTTCTCGGCGCGACCCGAGATATGGGAACCAATCTGCCATCTTCGAGTTGCACTAGGGTGTCGGCGCTTACGCACTGTCCTCCTTTGCGAGTTTTTCCGGATATGCCCGATGTCAGCACGTCTACGATCTCGAGCCTGTCCCCGGTCAGGATCCCCATTCCGACATCGCTAGAATCGATGGAAAGCAACCCGAAGACCTTCTCCTCCCTCAGCATGTCCCTGAGCCATTCGACGTGCCAGTGATTGTCGCACTGATAGAGGTACTGAGTCACAGGTTTCGGTGGAACGATCTCGTATACGTTCACCACTTCGCTTCCTGGCCCGTTCGTCGGCAGGGCCCCGGCGAAAATCACCAGTCCCGTGTCGGGGGCCGTCCTGTACAGCTTGAGCCTCTGCATCGTCTTGGTGAGGGCGTCCTGGACGTGGTTCCTGGTGGTGTCAGATTTTATGTTCCCGGCCGTTCCCCACTCCTCCCGAAGGTTGGCAATCGCCTCGTGGATGGCCTTCTTGGGAGGTATGTACAGGGAGACGAGCTCGGTACCCCTCCCTTCCTTGGTGCCCAGCTCTGAGATGAGCTTCCTTACCTTGTACAACCTGACAGAATCTGTCTTCGACATTGCAGAGCTACCCCTACGTCAGGACGGAGAAACAGGTGCGGCCGTCGAGGCAGCAGGCATTGGAATACTGAAAATCTTCCTCACCCATTTATAAAACCTATTACTCCATGAGCGGGCCCAAGCGAGGAATTGCAAATTTGAAGGCTGTTCTACGAATCGGGGGATCGGTGCTGGGTTCGCCTCCTTCAGCCAAGGTGGTCATAGCCTATGCGGACGTCATTTCCGACCTGAATTACGAGGGACACTCGATTGGCGTCGTGGTTGGCGGCGGCCAGGTCTCCCGCGAGTACATCAAGTCTGCTTCTGAGATGGGTCTTTCATCCTATCAGCAGGACACCGTTGCCATACACGCGTCCAGGCTGAACGCCCGCCTGGTGGCGATGAAGCTTGGAGGCGTGAGCAGCGTCCCGACCTCCATCGACGGCATGCTGCAGCGGCTCGCGAGAAACAGGGTTGCCGTGATGGGAGGCCTCAAGCCGGGGATAACAACGGACACGGTCGCGGCCATCGTCGCCCAGAAGTGGAGGGCTGATGTCCTGGTGAAAGCATCCGACCAGAACGGGATTTACACGGAAGATCCAAGGACTAACAAGAAGGCGAAGAAGTTCGACAAGCTCACCTACGAGAAGATGAAGCAGATACTCGGCGGCTCCCACAGACCGGGGATACACAGCATCATCGATCCGGTTGCCGTCGACCAACTCGTCGAGTCGCGGGTGAAACTGGTGGTGCTGAACGGATCCGACGCCAAGGGGGTCGTCAAGGCGATTCATGGCGAGAAGATAGGCACGGTCGTCAGCTGAGCTGAAGGTTGGGAGTGAAGGGCAACCAGAATTGGTTTCAGCGCTGGTGTACGCATCTCTCTTCGTTGCCATCTTCATCTCCTTCTGGTCGTCATTGGTCGAAGCCACCTACCTCACCCTGAGGCCCTTCTCTCTCAGCTCGTCGATCGGTGGCGGATCGGCAAGGGCTCTCACGGCTCTTGCGATAGTCAGCGAGAAGACGAGGCTCGTGAGCGTCACGACATTCGTAGACACCATCTCGAATGTGGTCCTCGCAACCACCATCGGGCTGATACTGTCGGACTACTTCGGTCCCATCGGGTGGGTCTACAGCGCCGTGGGAGGCTCGTTCGTGATCATGACCCTCCTCTACCTCCTCCCGAAGGCCATAGGGATAGAGAACGCGCTTAGGATGTCGATCATCCTGGCGCCCTCCACCAAAGTGATAATGTCCGGCCTTGCGCCGGTCACCCTCCCCCTGACCAACATCGCGCGCAGCCTGTCCGTAAGACTGGTGGGGAAACCAGGATACAAGGAGGTCGACCTGGCGGCCGAGTTCGAGGATGTCGTAACCATGCTCGAAAAGGCCGGTCACATCGAGCCCGACGCGGGACGGCTCCTCAGGACCCAGCTCGCTTCTTCGAAGAACAACGCGGCCAGCGTCCTCACCCCGCTTGAGGAAATCGTGTCCATCGACAGCGACGCCACGGTCTTCGACGCCCTGAAGACGATGGGGCAGACGAACCACCTTCGCATGCCCGTCTATGACGCCAAGAGGAAGATGTACATCGGCGCGGTGACGTCTCGGACCATCTCGCGCGCCGTCTCGAGGGACCACATCGATTTTCCCATCCATGATTATATGATTCAGCCCGCCCAAGTCCTCGCGGACGACGGCCTTCCGACCGTGATCGAGAAGATGCAGGATGCGGGCGCCACGATCGCCTTCGTGTTCGACGGAGACAAGATGATCGGAATGATCACCCTGTCAGACATCCTCGAGCGGCTGCTTGGCGTGAAGGTCTAGTCCGGGCGGACTTTCCTGGGGACAGCGAGGGAGTTCAGCTCGTCGAAGTCTATCGCGCCCTCCAGCAATGCTCCGTAGGTGCCCTTCTCCCGTACCTCCTTGGCCGCGCGCTTCAGCAGCCCCATGGCAGCGTAGGATGCGCTCGGCCCGAAGCTCACCCGGGCGACGCCAAGGCGCTTCAGCTCCGCTACAGGAGGGAGCCCCTTTCTTACCATGACGTTCACGGGGAAATCAAGCGCCTTCACAAACCTTGAGATGAGCGCCGGGTCGGTCAGTCCCATTGGATACACGCAGTCCGCTCCCAAGTCCCTGTAGGCCTCGGCCCTGCGGACGGCGTCGTCCAGCTTCGCTTCGTCGTCCCCAGCACCGAACCTCAGTGCATCGGTCCGCGCGTTGATGACGAAGGGGACTTTCAATGACTTGCGCAGCCTTACAAGGGCCTTCAACCTGTTCGCCTGCTTATCGACCGGGAGGAGCTTCTTGGTTATGTGTACGAAATCTTCAATGTTGATCCCGACGGCTCCTGCCGATATTACCGATTTCACGCTCCTTGCCACCCCCTGCGGCGAGTCCCCGAACCCTCCCACGACGTCGGCGCTTAGAGGGACGGCGAGGGCTCTTGCAATCCTCTTGACGGCCGAGACGAATTCTTCCGTCGGGATTTCCTCTCCGTCAGGGTATCCCAGGGACACCATCATGCCAGCGCTCGACGTGGCTACCGCTGGAAACCCTTCGTCTTCGAAGACCCGGGCGCTCGGAACGTCCCAGGCGTTGGGCAGGACGAGCACGTTCCTCCTGTCGTGAAGCCGGCGGAACGCTTCGGCCTTGTCCGCCTGCGAATTCATCGGGGCAGCTCCCTCAAGTGTGGAATGCCCACTCCTGCGGAGTTCCCTCTGGGAGTCCTAAACTTTTTCTGAAGGAGGCAGACTTTGCTATTGAGTGACCGTCATCGGAGAGGCGTGAGCCTTTCCGTGCTCAGAGAGCTTGTCCTGGGAGTCGAATTTGGCCCCACAGGTTGCGCACGTGTATTCTTTTCTTCCGAACCATTTCATAAACGCAAAACCGACGGCGGCCTATATAGCCATCGCGGGATATTCTTCTGAAACAGTCCTCCCTCAAGGGCCAAAGGCAAGAGCAGGGATCTGCTAGATCTGGGTCCCGCGCGGCTTCCACACCACCCGCATCGAAATGAAGTAGCTCACCGGATAGGCCGCAATCGCCCCGATTACGACTCCTGCCGCAGGAGAAAGGGCGAAGGAGGCAAGCAACAGGAACTGAATCCCAATCGTCATGGCATTACCGACGACGTACACTCCCTGATACTTCGCGAGTCTAAGGAGAACCGCCCTGATTCCCGTCTCCTCCCTGGCGACGATCTTCCTGACCGTTGTCCTCTCGTTCACGGCGAAGCCCACGGTGACGCCTACCAGGAAGGCGAGCACATCTATGCCCAACAGGGTCGGCGAAGACGAATAGCTGCTTGGGACGCTCGTGTTCCCGTAGGCGAGGTACATGCCGACCACGATTATACCCTCGGCGACCAAGAAGCCAACTATGCCTGCGATTCCGAAAAGGGCAGCCTTGAAGACGCCGTGCCTCCTGTCTAGCTCTCTGATTTTGTCCGTTTTCTTCTCATCCCTTGTTGCAGCGGTGTCATCGGGCGGCCCGATGTTCGACTGATTAACCTATAGATGCGCCCGTGTGTCCTCTCGAGCCGGGCCTTTAGGGGCTCGCCACTGCCCTGGTGTCCACTTAGACAGACCAGTCTGGTGACATTCGCAACGCTCTGGTTTTTTGGGCTCAGCAGGGCGCTAGAAATCCAGCCTGCAGTCTGATGCCTTGACGGTTAGGCTGCTGCTGTGGTGGCAGTTCCTGCAGAAGCCTCTGCCATCGGCACCCCACTCGAAGTCGCAGTCTGCCCTGCGCTCCATGCAGCTGCACCCCTGCACGACCTCGCTCCCGGCCGAATATCTCCCAGTTCTAATGGTGGGGTAATGGCAATGCTTCGCGCATCCTTCCGGATTGGGGCTTTCATGCACTGCTCTCGGCTGTGCTTGCTCTGGATGTCTCGCGGGACCGACGAACATTTTATCTGCCATCGCCAATCGATTACTAGAGCGCGGGATGGGGTATCAAGATTTAGACCGAATATTATCGAAAACCCTTCTGAATCCCCATTCCGCAAACGGGTTTCTTTCGCGGAAACGATATCGGTGAACCGGGAAGCGTTCCCTGAAGAATCCTGCCGGGCTATGCCCAGGAACAGCCGGCTCCGCGTTCAGTCTCCGGCCAATGTCAGTTCCATTTCGTCCTCGACGGGGAGGCTGACGGAACTGGGGAAGATCTGGCAACCTCTGTGGTCAGGAAGCTCGGCCGCGTATATGGTCTGACGGTGGCTCTGGCACCACATGAACTCTAGTCCTTCAATGGACCTCGCTGCGAAGCACTCTTCTGCAGGCTTGTCTGAGAACGCGGGGCTCCTGAAGTACCTGCTATCCGGATTGTCACATTGGCCGACATGATGCATCAGTTCAAACGGGAGCCAGTAATGGCATGCCTCGCAGACTGTCCCTGGGCGCCCGCCAGGACCTGACGCAGACGCTCCCCTGGAAGAGGCGTAGTACTCGCACGGTTGGGCGCCTCCGAATGCCATCCGCCCGTAATTGCGGCTCAAGGCGTAGTCACACGTCCCGACCTCTTTCCATTCCGGATATGACTGCCAGTAGGCGCACGTGCTGCAGGGCCAACGTGGACTCCTGGCCATACGCATCGAGCGGATTGTGCCGAAGAAACTATTGAAGATTCGCTATGTTGCGCGACGTACAATATTCGAAACGGTAGCCTATCCCTTGACGATTTGAACAAGCCGCCTCGCGACTTCCTCTTCAGTGCCTTCGACAAACTCATTCTTCCTCTCGGGGGAGCGCATCCTGCTCAACCCTGTGACTTCGGTCCGCGACCCCTCCAGGCCCACGTCGCCGGGAGCGAAGCCCAGGTCCTGCATGTTCATGACCCTGACCTTGAACTCCTTCTCGGCCCACCTCTTCCTCCTGAAGTCGGGGAACCTCGGCGAATTGCACCCCAGCTGGACGCTGGCCAGCACCGGGGGCCTGACATCCACCACTTCGTGCCCATCTGTGATCTCTCTCTTCGCGCGCAGCTTGTCTCCGGATACTGCTACTTCGCTGACGTAGCTGACGTGCGGGATGCCCAGCCATCCTGCGATGCTGGGAGGGACCTGCTCGGTGCTTCCGTCCGAAGAGGCTTCGCCGCAGAAAACGGCGTCGAAGGGTTTCAACTTCTCGATTCCAGCAGCGAGGACGCGCGAAGTGGCGAACGTGTCTGCGCCGCCGAACCCTCTGTCGCTGAGCAGCACCGCGTCGTCCGCCCCCATGGCCACCGCCAGCTTGAGGAACGGCTCGAACGAAGGAGGGCCCATGGAAAGCACGACGACCTTGCCCCCCTGGGAGTCTCTAAGCTTGAGCGCAGCTTCGAGGGCGTTCTTGTCGGCGTCGTTTATCTCGTTCTCCACCCCTTCCCTTACGATAGTCTTCTTCTGCTCGTCAAACTTGATCTGTTCGATCTTTGGCGTGACCTTCAAGCATACTATCAGGTTCATGCGCCTGTCCCCCCCGAGCCTTCGAGCTCCGAGATCATCCTGGGGACTATCTTCCTGGCGTCCCCCACAACACAGTAGTCGGCGTGCTTGAAGATCTCCGCGTTGGGGTCAGAATTGATCGCCACCACAGTTTCGACGTTCCTGAGCCCGGATGTGAAATGCGCGGCTCCGCTTACGCCTACCACGACCGCGAGCTTGGCGTTCAGGCTCGAGCCTGTCGAACCAATCACCAGGTTCTTCGGCGCCATCCCTTTGTCAGCCAGCGGCCTCGATACGCCGTAGGCCGAGCCCGCTACATCTGCCAGCTTCTTCGGCAGCGACAGGTCGTCCTTGCATCCGAGTCCGGCCACCACGACGCGCTGAGCTTTGCTCACGCTGGCTCCGTGCTGGACTGTCCTCTCTATCACCTGGCACCTGACGTCCTCTGGTTTCAGCCCGACGGCGAATGGCTCCACGGCTCCCCCCTGCCCGGTCGCCGCGGGGGCGGTGAACACGCCTGGTCTTACCGTCGCCATTTGGGGCCTCCCTTTCTTGCACTTGCAGACCGCGACTATGCTCCCACCGAATCCTGGCACCGATCCGAGAAGCATACCTGTGCCTTGCTCTATCTCAAGGTCGACGACGTGCGCCATCAGCCCGGTCCCCAGTCGGATGGCCAGCATCCCAGCAAGGGCGGTCCCATTGTGGGTCGCTCCTATGAGGAGCATTTCGGGGTCGCGGGTCTTCACCATGGAGGCCACGACGTCGGTGTATGCCTCTGCCGTGAAGTCTTTCAGGAGCGGAGAGTCTCCGGCGAGGACCGCATGCGCCCCCCGATGGGCGACCTGTTCTGCCAGCCCGCCGACCCCCTCGCCAAGCACGGCAGCGGTAACGGTGACCCCCAATCGGTCGGCTATCTCCCTGCCCTTGCCGAGCACTTCCAGTGAAGCATCTTCGAGGACGCCGTCGGTCTGTTCTATGAAGACGAAGACCCCGCCAGTGTTGACCATCGAATCACGCCCCTCCGTTTCCGACCAGGCCCGCGAGGATTTCAGCCACGTCCCTAATCTTGATGCTCGAACCCACCGTCTTGACCCCGTCTTCGAAGTTAAGCACGCAGAAGGGGCACGCCGTTGCCATGACCGACGCGCCCGACTCCTCGGCCTGTGAGACCCTCCTGTGGCTCGGCCGCTCCCCCTCCGATTCCACATACATCCCCCCTCCCCCTCCGCCGCAGCAGAGGGCGTTGCTCCTGTTG
>JACWAI010000002.1 GCA_014874415.1 Nitrososphaerales archaeon | reverse complement strand
GTTACCAATCGATTGGAGCACTCGTGGCTATCATGCTCGCTTCGGTGGTAACGACGCTCCTCCTGACTTACAGCGGTGCAAGAAAGCTCTTGAAGGTTGCTGGGAGTGGAGCGCGAGATATCGCGGTGATACTCGGTGGGAGAGGTGCCGTTGGCATAGTCGTCGCTACGGTGGCTTTGAACGATGGCATCATCGACCCATCTGCCTATTCACTCGCAATAACGGGCACCATCATGATCTCGATTCTCGTGCCTCCCCTCATCAAACGGCGAGCGGGCCAGCCGCCCTCTCCTCAGCCAGCGGCGGAGAATGCCTAGATTCTTGTTTCCGCAAGGATGTGAGATGGCGGCTCAATCTATCTGTGGCCCTCGGACGTGGGCCGGAAGGGACTCAGGTTGCGCGCATCCCGATACTTCCGATACGAAGCCCTACCAGAGAGTTCGCGACCCAATCAACGAAGCATCCCTCGCAAACAATCGGTGCGAAAGAGAAAATGGGTTTGCTCTCGCGTGCAGGGAGTCGAACCCGGGCGGGTTCGGTACCCGGACTTTGCGGCCTTTCCGGATTCCAGTGTGTCACTGCGATACCGTTCCGCAGGACAAGAATGCCCCTGTCTTATGAATGGCATTTGTTTTAGTGAGAATGCGGAGACGGGTCGTCCAGTCTGGTAGACGCACCCACTTTGGGGACGTCTAGGGCTCTTCTCAGAAGTCGGCTTCGGTCAATGCCTGAATGTCGTTGCTACCTGAGTATAAATGCGCCAATAATCCGAAAAGGCTTCGGCGAGTCACAGCGCGATTGGCACATTCAGGAACGTTTTTGGTGCTGGAATGGCCGCCGGTGCCGAATCGGGATTCTTGGTATGGCAATCCGGGCTGAAGTCGTGGCGCCAAGTGGCGCTCCGCTACTCAATTAGAGGACGTTCGGCGATCAGCTGAACTCTTCTTTTCGCCCTCTTCATAGAAAGTCACTCCATTGCCGTCGAGGTTCAACCAGACCGGAATCCTCCTCCCTAGTTCTCGAATCCAAGGAAATTTCTTCTCACGATCCTCGAACCGTTCATCGCCGACTATTACTGCGGCATTCATCCTCTCGGCTTCGGTAAGAATAAAGTGATCTGCCTCCGACCTAGCGGGCGCCTCTATCACCGCTCCTTCGTCCAACATTTTCGCAAATCTCGGTCCGTCATCAATTTTGTGCTTGAGGGAGGCATCTGCGATTACGATTACCTTCTCGTAACGCTTCTTTGCCTCTTCCATCGTCAAGTCCAAGTATCGCATAATTCCGAGTGGGCCTTCCTCTCGCGACCTTCCAAGAGGCCAGTGTGGAGCCGGCGGCCCAATCCTCCTAGTAATGTTGGAGGCATCTATTATCGCAACCTTTGGGACTGGCGGTTTCGTAGGATGCTCCATGAGAGGCTGCTTGGGCGGCTCCGACGGCTCCGAGGGTTGAGCCGCAGTTGGCGGTGTAATAGAGGGTTGCTCCGGTGGTACTAGTTCCTCCGGTGACTCCCATGGCCCTTGTGGACGTACAACGGGAACCTTTAATCCCTGCTGGCGCGTCAGCAGAACCTTGCCCGCCAGGGAGCCCGAGAAAGATGCCAGTATGAAGACCAAGGGCGACCACAACGGCAGGGAATTAGACCAACTAAGCGAACTCGAAATAATCAACTCCCAGATTGCAGAAATCGGGCTGGCGAGAACAAATTCGACGAACAAAAGAAGAATTATGCCCGGCTTCAGAAGTACCAATGGAATTGCGCTGGTTTCTATGTGGACGCCAAGGATCCCAAGCACCCATTGAACCACCCCCATGACGACGAAGACTATGGCGAAGAACACCCAGAGATACACAGAAGACTCGATTCCTTTCCTGAAACCCCGCAATCCGAACCCAGCGAAGATGACCGCCCAGAGGTACCAGTAGGGCGCGGCCAACCGAGCCAAGTCTGCGTTCTGGGTTAAGTCCAAAGGAAAGCCGACGCCGATTGCAGCCCCCAGAAACAGGAGCAAGCCAACGACAACAATCGCGAGTGAAAGGCGGTCGATCAACTTCGTTTTGGCCGTGTCCAAGTGTAGATTGGCAAGCCCCCGGAACACCCTAGTCTTATTAGAGTTAGGAAGCCATTCGGTCTTCCATTCGCAGTTGGTGCAGGCTGAGTGGAGGCTGGAAGTGGTCTACGGGGACCTCTGCCGTCTCAAACTTCATTACCCATGTGAGCATGATATAAGCACGGCGCGAGGAGACGTGGTATACCAATTACCCATTCGAGGCTCGCCCTCACTGTCGCGTCTCCGACACCTTGTTGAAGGGGCATACCGCGCTTAGACCTTCGAGGCTCTCCCTCATAATGAATGTCGCAGCCTTACCCCTTAACTATGACACGCCCTCCTCTCTTTGAGGACCCAGAACACGATCTTGAGCAGCTTCGCAGAAGCGGCCACAATCGCCTTCTGGTCTCCCTTCTTCCTAGCCATCCTGGCGTAGAATTTGGCGACCGTCCCTTCGGGTTCGGCTCGCATGTGAACCCTGGTGCACTGGCCCATGATCCACCTCAGGTAGCTGCTGCCCGTCTTCATCATGGGACCGTGGTAAGTCTTCCCTCCCGACGAGTGGGTCGAGGGAGCCAACCCCGAGTATCCCACCAGGCTGGACGAGTCCTCGAACCTGCCGATTTCCCCTATCTCGCTCATGATGAGCAGGGCGGAGTAGTAGGAGATTCCGGGTATCGTCATCAGGAGGTTGGCGTCCGGGTTGTCGCCCGCCTTCTGGCGTATCGCCCTCGAGACCTCGCATATCTCACTGTTGAGTGCGTCGATGAGCCTCAGATAACTCTGGACCCTCGCGTCGTCGATCTTCCTTACCTCCTCGACGAATCCCTTCGTGAACGGATTCGCATCGATCGAGATGTTGTTCATGAGCAGGTAGGCGTGGACCCAGTTCTTCATGCGAGTCCTCTCCCTCACCAGGTTGGCGCGATGCCTGACGAGCTCTCTGCAGTCTATCGTCTCTCTGGGAGGCACGTAAGATTCCGCGAGGAACCCGCCTCTCAAAAGCGTCGCGAGCATTACGGAGTCGATCTTGTCAGTTTTGACC
>JACWAI010000014.1 GCA_014874415.1 Nitrososphaerales archaeon | reverse complement strand
CTCTGCCTCTGGCTCCTGGCCGTGGCCTGTTTTGGGGTCAAAGCTGCGGTGGATGGCGTGAGCGAGTTCGTGCCAAAAGACATCCCATGATTCTGTCGCAAGGCCTATGACCTTCTTCTCGTAGTCCGTGTAGCCGAGGACGCCGGCCGAGAGGCGCAGGTAGTTGACCCGCATCCCGAACCTTTCGGCCACTTCTAGGAGCGGGGGAGGGTCTTTTGGTGTGTATGTTGGTAGGGCTTCTCCTTCCGTGTCCTCAAGGCGAAAGACTGGGATGGCCCTGAAGCCCACCAGGACCTCCACCGTCTCTTCTTCTCCGTCCTCGCCATCGAGAGGCCTCTGCACGAACACCGGGCCCAAGATGTGGAAGGCCTTCGAGCCCTGCCGGACGTACCTGCCCACATCCTGCCACTGACGATACCCACGGGCGTCGTTGGTGCCTGCGAGCAGCATCAGGAGTTGGTTTCCGAGGCTCCACTTGGAAGAGGGCCGTTCTGGGGCATTGATCAGCGCCCTGACGCAGAGGTCCGGGAGTTGCGTAGACGAAAAGAGCTGGATGATCTTGTCCAGCTCGATGTTGGCTCGCTCTCTCCACGATGCTTTCTGGTCGACAGCTTGCGCTGGGGTTTGATTCGTTGTTTGCACGGCTGTTTTCGCCTACTACACGCGCTGTCCGTCGCTGACCGGGTACCGCTTCAGGAATTTTTCGCGAAGCCGGTACTTGTAGCCGCCGACCACCAGGTCTTCCCCGCCCTTCAGCCTCTCCAGGAAATCCTTGGCGGGCTCCAGCTCTTCTATGGGGGAGCCGTCCTGGTTGACGACGAAGGTCCACTCCCCCTCGCCGCTGGAGTAGGACTTCCAGGGCCTGCTGTCGAGGATGGCTGGGTCCACGTTGGGGGTGTCGTCCATGATGTTGACGGGCTCACTGGATGGCCCTGGCTGTGGTGTGTGCGCGCTTCCGTTCCCGTTGCCCCTCAGCTTCCCGAGGACGTAGACGATGCTGCTTGTCTGCCTGCCGAGTGCGTCTGTTTCTCGTTTGTCGACGGCCTTGATGAGGACGAAGCCGTTGCTGAGGCATTCGTTCGCTTCGTCGCTCGTGGTTGCCTCCCTAAGTTCGGTTATGCGGGCGTACGGAGTCTCCATCTTCCTTCTCCTCCGCTTCCCTGTTCCCATGCCCTCCTAGGAGGGGCCTCCATTTAACGGGCCGAGGCCGAGTCCGCGGCTGGCCTTGGCCACGAACTCGCGGGTCGAGTACTCCGAAACCCCCATGGTCTCGGCCACGTCCCTCTGCGTGACGACCCCCGGCACCACCTCCTTGGAGGCGATGTAGACGGCTGCGGCCGCCAGGGTCCTTGGGCTGCGCCCTTCCGCCATGCCGCGGACGGAACTGACGACGGTCTGGGAGGCCTGCAGGACCCTCCGGAAGTATGGGCCCGGCTCGACCCCCTTGCTCCCCAGTTTCTTCCTGACGGCTCCGCTGGCTTCGAGAGCGCCCACCACCGTCCTGAGAAGGGCAGCGGGGTCCGCGGGCCTGAAGGGGACGCTCGAGTCCAGCCCGAGTTGCAGGAGCTTGGACCTGGAGACCCTGTGCCCCATGTCGCTGTAGGTTTGGAGGATGGCTTTCGTGCCCACTTGGTCCATCCCCGCAGTCCTGCAGGCGGAGAGGAGGGCATAGGCCGAGATAGCCGCGATCGAGGTCCTGTGCTTTCCGTTTTCTCCGTCCGACCTGCTGGCGCCCAGCATCTTCCCAGACAGGGCCATGGCGTTGTCCCTGACGAACGGGGGCAGGGAGAGCCTGTCGGCGGCCCTCCTGATCAGGGCCTTGAGGTTCCTGGCCGTCTGGTCGACGCCCATGCTGTCCGAGAGGAGCTTGGCGAAGCCCACGGTGCAGACGCCGTTGAAGTCTGCGCCGGAGTCCTTGTCGGACCTGTCGCCCACAAAGGAACCAAGCCCGCTTGCGAGTTGGCTCGGCGCTTGGATATGGAGTTCCAAGTGGAACTTTTCTTCTTCCACTTTCCTGGCCACGACGCCGCATGACGTGCAGACGAACTCGTCACCCGCCTGGACGACATGGCCCTTGCATTCGCGGCACCTTTCGATGACGCGCGTCCCGTCCGTTCCTTGTTGTTGGAGACTCTCCATTTGACTCATCTCCTTGTTTGGTTGCCCTGGGCTGGCCCCGAGAGTTGGGGCGGCCGTCGCTCGCTGGCGGGTCGGTAACGGCGGGGTGGGAAGCGGCCGGTGGCGTCTTTCTGGGCCTCTGCCAGAAGGGTCGATGCTCGCCGCCAGGGTGGCGAAAATCACGAGCAAGACGACCTCTGTTCTATCTCTGATTGTGGTCTGGGATTTCTATTACATCTCAGGTGTCAGAGGGCAGGGCGGAGCGACCTCCACCTCCACACTTCCAGCGCCGTTTCAGACGCGCGCGAGCAGTTTTACGTCCCTTTGGTGGGCAGACCTCGGAGACGGCTAGACGGCAGACCCGGGTTGGATGATCTTGTCACGACAAGAACTGGTGATAGTGCTGAAGTTCGGTGGACCGATTCTATCAGAAGCACCGCTGATGGTGCTCTTACGGCTCGTTCCGTCCTGGAACGTGTCTCTGTTTTTCGGTGGGGGGTTTGCTAAGAATAGCGCCCTCGAAGTCGTGGCGAGTATTTAACGCGCGGCGGGTCCTTCACACTGCCCTAGGAGCCCTTTGACAAAGCTGGAGTGTGTCACCTGGAGCAAGACGCTTGACCTACCAGGGCCCTGACGTCCGCAGGTGCCAGAGATGCGGCGCTCCGCTCGGCTCCAGCTATGCTGGCCAATTTTGCGAGAAGTGTTCTAAGGAAATGGTGTCGATCCTCTTTCCTTCGCTCAAGGAGGACCAAGAGAGTCCGGAAGACCCGCCCGTGAACTCGTTCGGTAAGAACGGAAAGCCTCACTCGTCCCGGCAAGGGTGACATTCTGGCCTGCAAAGAGTGACAAAAACAGGTCAAGGAGTGACATCAGACACCCCAAGGGTGACAAATAAGGCCCAGGGGTGACACTTTCCGACCGGAAGGCTGGCATTCCGTCATTAATTGCCGTCAGTCGAGCTTGGCCTGCTTGTCCCCGTTTCCCGCTTCTGTCTGCCTCCAGTTCTCGGCGAGCATCCGGCCCTCCTGCATCAGCGAGTAGGCGTTCCCCTCCTTGGCCAGCAGCCCCAGGTCCTTCAGGTGGACGAGGTAGCGCGTCACGGTCCTCTCGCTCACGCCAAGGTCCGACGCTAGGGCGTTCTTGTTGGTGTACCCCGAGGCGAGGAGCACAGACAGTAGGTGCAGCTCGTTACTGTCAAGGTCGGGGCTGGGCGGGGCTTCGGTCTCCGCTGCGGCCTCCCCACTGACCTCCGGCTTTTCGACGTCGCCTTCCTCAATCAGCTTCTCCAGCTCGCTCTCCGGGAGCCCCACGTCTTCGAACACCACGTCGAACGTCGTCCTGTCCTTGTCGGGGAGGACGCCCCTCACCTCTGCAATCTGGCTCCGGGTAACGACAACAAAGGTCAGCTTCGGGTACTTTCCCACGTTCTTCGTGTAATTGTCCCTGACTTGTGACGGGTTCTTTGACGGAGTAATCTCCACCTCCACGGCCGTCCTGCTCTCCTCGTCCCAGGAGTTGGTGTCGGTCCTAGCGACGACCCGCCCCTCCCTTCCCTTCGGGAATATGATTAACGGCTTGACGTAGAGTATGTCGGGGAACGGCCCCTCCCTGTCCCCCCTGTCGAAGGCGCACCAGTACCCCTTCTCCCAGAACCTCTCGAGGAGGCGGCGCATTGCCCTGACGTGGAGGGGTCCGCCGACCCTCCCCGACTTCTTCCACTTCGAAGGGTCGAACCTGAAGAACTCGTCCTGGGCGGCGTCGGTGATGGAGTAGAATACTTGCCTGGCCTGCATCTTCTCGTCCTCGGTCTCGGGCTCCTTCCACATAGGCTGCCTCGTCTCCGGGTCCATCCCCATGTAGAGCTGCCCGGCCCTCGCGTCCTCGTGCACCAAGCCGCGGTCCATGAGGAAGTTCAGTCCGACCTGCAGGACATTCTTGTCCCAGCCGCAGCGGTCCTCGAAGATCTTCGCCATGTGGAAGAAGGCAATCTCGGTCCCGATGTGGTGGAGGTAGGCAAGGGGGACCCAGTATAGGGGGCCTCCGAGGGGGCAGTCCCCTCTTTCCTTCTTCGCCTTCTCAAGTTCTTCTACGTAGATCAGGCTTCTGTCCCCGACGGTCCCGCCATAGAGCTTCTCCATGTCCACCTTCAGGTAGTCCATGGCATGGGCCCAGGTCTCGTAGGGATCGCCGAGCTTGGGGAACGTGACCCTGAAAGGCTGTTCCATGGGCTTGCCGCCGACGGGCCTCTTCCTGACGACCGCCGAATAGTCCTCAAGGCCTGGAATCAAGGATTCGACCGCCTCGGTCTTCTGCGGGTAGAGGAGCTTGGCCAGCTTTCGGGCGTCGTCGGGACTCCCCCTGAAGGCTAGGATGGGTCCGACGTTGGCCTGGATGGAACCCATCAGGTCGTCCGGGACCTCGGAGAGGGTCTGCACCACCATCCAGAGGTACAGGCCGAACTTCCTCGACTGGGAGAGGATGGTACGGAGGATTCTCAGCTGGGCGATGTCCCTGAACTCATCTGCTGCCAAGATAACCGGCGAGCGTGCCACTGGGGGCTCTCCGGAGCGCTCGAGCCTCTTCGCCCGCTTCAGGGTGGCGAAGTAGAGCTTCATCACCACGGCTGACGCGAAGAGCCTCCTGAACTCCCCCGGGAGGCTGCTCGGCATCCTGAAGATGGTGAGGCTCCCCGGCTCCATCCTCTTCTCAAGGTCTATGGTCGAGTTACGGGAGCAGAAGGTCCTGAACGTGATCGAGGAGGGCGGGAGGACGAAGTTCGATATCCTGTTGATGACCGGCATGTAGGCGTCCTGGGGGAGCTTCGAAATCGCCTCGATTGTCTCATGTATGACCTCTGCCGGGACGTTCCTCCTCTTCAGGAGGTCCTGTATCTCCCCCGTGCTCTTCTTCGTGAATAGGAGCATGATGTTGTAGAGGTCCCAGAAGGTCGGGTCGTCGGTGAAGGTGTAGAGGTAGTAGAGGACCCCCTTGAAGATCCACATCAGGCGGGGGGCGTTTGCGGCGTCGGTGTTGAAGACATCCGAGAGGAGGAGGGAGAACTCCTCCACCTGAATCTGGAGGACCTCTGTCCTCTCCTCGGGGGCGAGGCCCCTGGGGAGGGAGAGGAGGTTGAAGCCGAAGGCGACGTACTGGGGGTCGAGTATGACGACCCTCCTCCATTCTGATTTGGGGATGGAGACGAGCAGGTCGATCGAGGCGTCTCCTCCGGGGTCCAAGAGGAACAAGGCGGGGCACGGCCTTCCACCCCAATCCTTGCTGAACAGCAGGTCCAAGTAGTACAGGACGGCGTTGGTCTTGCCGCTCCCCGTCCCGCCTGAGATGAGGGAGTGGAATACCATGTCGTCCGCGGTGAGGGTCTGCCCCATTCACGATCGTTTGATGACGGTCGGTTGGGATTTAACGGGCGGAGTGGATTGCCCCGTTTTCTATTACAGGGGGTGTCGCCGTCCCACCGTGGTGCTTTTCAGCCGTACCCAGATAATATGACACGAGCCTAGAAGCGACTGAGCATTGGAAGCGGAGAAGGAGATACAGACGCGGAATAGCCGACAGGGAGATCATCTTCGCCATAGCCCATGGGGTGACGGAGAGGGACCAGGGGAGGGAGGGAGTCCTCCACGCGACGGCGCGAATACCACACTCCGGCAGAACCCTAAGGGTGGTCTACAGAAAGGTCGGCCCGAAAAGGTATATCATAATAACCGCGTTCTGGTTAGAGAAGGTGGGAAATTGATAGACGTTCACTACGACGAGAAGGAGGACGCTCTCGGGATACAGCTGAAGAGCAGGGGGTACTGGAAGAGCGTCGAGGTGTCCAAGAACGTCGTGCTGGACCTGTCCAAGAAGGGGGAGATCATAGGCATAGAGATACTCGGGGTCAGGGAGGCGTTCAAGAAGGACGCGCCGCTGATAGTCTCGAAGGCGACGAGCAAGAAGGCCTGAGCGCTCGCCGCCGACCGCCTCGATTCATGTCTGTTTTTCCGATTTCTACTACAGACCGGGGTGCTTTTCCCCTTTGGTCTTATGATACGGAGACTTGTGCGCGACCGTCTATTATAGGAAGTTCCTGAAGGGCAGGTTGTACCCGAAGGCGGCGAGGACGGGTCCTTATGCCTACGCGCAGGAAGTCACCAGAGTTAACGGCAGAGTCATCACTCGATACGTCGGGATAGTCAGAGTTTCAGAGAACACTCCTGTAAAAGAAAACGACGAAGCGAGCGAGACGCCTGTAACAGAAAAGCAGGAAAACACAGCGACCATTCCCGCTAACCCGAACAGGTTCTCCCGCAACTACTCCGAGTTCAGGAGGAGCGAAACCGACTCCGAGACGAAGTTCCTGGCTGCGGGCAACTACTACGGCATCCACCTTGAAAGGAACGTCCTCGCGCTCGACTGGTCGAAGTTGCGTTGCGAGAACTGTGGGTACGCGACTGACGGAAGTCAGGGCAGCAATCAGCCCTTCGCCCGGACGCTCGCCGAGGTCGCTGTTGGCTGCCCCAAGTGCTCCAAGAAAGCGCTGGTCCCAAGGTCCTATGCCCCGGATTTGGTAGCGAGCGGGCAACGCAAGATCGTGGTGGAGGTCTACGGCGCGAAGTCCAGCGTGAAGGATGCGGCCAAGATGGAGTTCTACAGGGCGAACGGATTCACGGCTGTTATTGTGCCGAACGAGGTCGCGGACAACCCTGAGTGGTCGAAGCCTATCTTCCAGCTCCTAGCCCTTGTCTGCGGAGCAGACCACCCAGAGAGGCTATTCGCTCCCGAAATCGGCTAGGTCTCCTGTTCTGCGGGGCAGAAGGAGAGCCCAGGCCGACAAGGTCCGGAATCTTCGTCAGGAAATCGGGCTTGGGCGAGGTGCCGACGACTTGCATCTTGCCGTACACGGACTCGACGGTCGCCAGGTATTCCTGCGCGTCCCGTTCCGTCTTGGACGAGAGGACGACGCTCGTGCCGCCGCCGGAGAAGAGCACCTCGAGGCCCCTGACTGCGGTCGTGGGGAGCAGCGCGAGCCTCTCGACGGCCTGCTCCTTCAGCGGCTCGGTGATTTCGGGGACATTCGCCAGCCTCAGCACGTTGGAGCCTGCCGTTGGGATGGTGGTAGCGGCCGTCCTTCCTCCGTTGCCGCGCTTCTCAACCCCTCCCGGTGGGATGTCCGCGGAGAACGAGGTCTTGTCCTTAATCGACTTCAGGAAGTCGGTACCCTTGAAGATGGGCAGGTGGAGGTAGTAGGGGATCTCCTCCTGGGTGACGAGGAACGAAGGGGGTTCGAGGCGCGAGTGGGCATAGCTCATGAAGTAGGGCGCGACATTCACGACCATCCTCCTCCTGACAAGCTCGGCCAGCATCCAGGGCGTCCTGTAGACGAAGGTCCCCAGCCTGTCGAGCTCGTCGTGGCAGTCCTTGAACGGGAGGATCGAAAGCTGTCTTGGGTCTCCAACCCACATCCCCTGGATTGCGAGCAGGACGTGAGGGACGTTGGCTATCGCGTCGATCCTCTTGATTCTCTCCCCAGAGCGCTTGTACCAGTCGCGGTAGAGCTCAGGCCTGTCGTACTCGCTGTCGTCTATGATGCTCCTCTTCG
>JACWAI010000114.1 GCA_014874415.1 Nitrososphaerales archaeon | reverse complement strand
CCTGTCTGCCTCAAACCCCCGGTTCACGTCTCCACATACCAGCGCGACTTCACAGGGCGTGTTCCCCCCCATCAGCTCGTCGTATTTTCTCACGGCAGCGAACATCGCGTTCGCGTCTGCCTCTTCAGGGTCTGCCAGGGCGAGCTTAGTGGCGGCCGAAAGCATCGCGTCCCTCCCGACAACCGGGGAACTCACCTTCGCTTTCGTCCCCAGGTCGTCGTCCCTGTCCACGCAGAGGACGAGGTACTTCTCCCCAGGCTTGGACATCTCGCTGCGATTCGAAAGCTTGATGGTTTATACTTAGTCCTAGGCCGGAGAACGATTCTGCGCTTAGGGGATACCCTTAAGGCGAGTTTCGCCCCTCCCTGGACGGCTTGCAGGAGCTGGTGGAGCGTCCCTGGCTGAAGGTCAAGCTCGACGGCAGGTATTCGATCCCTCCTCCAGAGAAGAGACCCCTTTACAGCCTCCTCGTCGACTCCGCGAGGCTCCATCCAGACAACCTGTGCATGCACTACCAGGGCAGGAGCTTCACCTACGCCAAGGTAGAGGAGACCTCTTCGCGCTTCGCTTCCGCTCTGATTTCCCTCGGGGTGAAGAAGGGGGACAGGGTTGCCATCTTCATGCCGAACATGCCGCAGCTCGTCTTCGCATACTTCGGGGCCCTGAAGGCGGGCGCCATAGTGGTGATGTGCAACCCGATCTACAAGGAGAGGGAGCTGGAGTTCCAGCTCAGAGACTCGGGGGCGCAGGTGGTGGTCGCGACGAGGACTGTCGTGAAGGGGCTGGACCTCTTCAACAGCCTGGAGGCGTGCAGGGGGAGGCTGAGCCTGAAGCACGTCATCGCCACCGGCGTCACGGACTACCTCCCTCCTCTGAAGAAGCGGCTCGCCGGTCTCGTGGGGGTGAAGAACGTCCCCCGGGCTGACACCCTCGACTTCGTCAGGCTGGTCGAATCGAACCCTCCACTGGCAAATCCGGTGGCCGTCGACCCGGTCAACGACGTGGCCCTCCTCCAGTATACCGGCGGGACCACTGGGATAGCCAAGGGGGCCATGCTCACTCACTACAACCTCGTGTCGAACGCCGTCTACGGGGACACCCTCTTCCCTGTCACGGAGAAGGACGTCTCTCTCTGCGCCCTCCCGCTCTTCCACATCTACGGGATGACCGTGACCATGAACATGCCCTTGGCCGTGGGGGCGAGCATAGTCTTGCTCCCTTCTTTCCACGTCGAAGAGGTAGTCAAGACGATTCAGAAGATGAAGGTCACCCTCTTCTCGGGGGCTCCGGCGATGTACATCGCAATCAACAGCAAGCCCAACGCGAGGGAATTCAACCTCAGATCCGTCCGCGCCTGCATGTCGGGAGGTTCAGCCCTCCCTCCGGCAGTCAGGAAGAAGTTCATGGAGCTCACAGGCGGGAACCTCGTCGAGGGGTACGGCCTCTCGGAGACGAGCCCCGTCACGCACGTGAACCCGCTCACAAACGGGGTCGTAAAGGACGGGTCGATAGGCCCTCCCTTCCCCTCTACCGACGCGATGATAGTCGACATCGAGAACAGAGGCAAGGTCCTGGCTGCCGGGGAGGTGGGAGAGCTCGCGGTCAAGGGACCTCAGGTCATGAAGGGCTACTGGAACCATGAAGAGGAGACGAGGGCGGTCCTGAGCGACGGGTGGTTCCTTACCGGGGACATTGCGAAGATGGACGAAGACGGGTACTTCTACATAGTGGACAGGAAGAAGGACATGATCAACGTAGGGGGGTTCAAGGTCTATCCGAGGGAGGTAGAAGACCTGCTTTTCGAGCACCCTGACATAAAGGAGGCTGGGGTCGTCGGCATCCCCGACCAGTTCAGCGGAGAGGCGGTGAAGGCGTTCGTCGTCCTCAAGGACCCCTCCAAGAAGACGACCGAGCAGGAGGTCGTTGACTTCTGCATGAAGAGGATAGCGAAGTTCAAGGTGCCGAAGGAGGTCGAGTTCGTCCCGGAGCTCCCGAAGACGCTTATCGGGAAGGTCCTCAGGAGGAAGCTCCGCGAGCTCAAGTCTCGATGATCATCGAGACTGCGTTTCCGCCGCCGAGGCAGAGCGTCGCCAGCCCTGTCTTCCCCCCGGTCCTCTTGAGCCCGTAGATCAGCGTAGTCAGGACGCGGGCGCCGCTGCATCCGATCGGGTGGCCCAGGGCGACGGCCCCGCCGCTGACGTTGAATCTCGCTTCGTCGACCCCCAGGGCCCTGCGCACCGCGATGGACGCCGTGGAGTAGGCCTCGTTGTGCTCGAACAGGTCGATTTCCTCGACTGTCATTTTTGCCTTCTTCAGCAGCGCCTTGGTGGTGGGGATGGGTGCCTCCATCACGCGGGATGGCTCCAGTCCTCCTGTCTCGTAGGCGACTATCTTTGCCAGGGGCTTGGCTCCAAGCCTGTCTGCCGTGTCCTCCGACGCGACGACCAGGGCGGAGGCGCCGTCGCTCAGCTGAGACGAGTTCCCTGCCGTGAGCACCCCGTCTGGCTTGAAGACGGGCTTGAGCCTTCCCAGCTTCTCCACCGTCGTGTCTCCGTGGATGCATTCGTCATCGGCGAGCTCGGTCACAGCCCCTCCTTCGTGCGCGATCTTCACCCTGGCCTTCTCCTTTTCGAAGAACCCCGCCCTGGACGCCTTCAGGGCCTTCATGTGGCTCTGGTATGCGAACTCGTCGGCCTCCCTCCGTCCGATCCCGAACTTCTGCGCGATGTGCTCCCCGGTGATCCCCATGTGATAGTTGTGGTAGACGTCCCAGAGCCCGTCGGTCACCATCGCATCCAGTAGCCTGGCGTCTCCGAACTTCGTCCCCCACCTCACCCCCTTGGCCAGGTAGGGGGCGTTGCTCATGCTCTCCATCCCCCCCGCGACCACGATTCTGTTGTCTCCCGCCTTTATGGACTGGGCGGCGAGCATGACCGCCTTGAGCCCGGAGCCGCAGACCTTGTTGACTGTCACCGAGCCGACGTCAAACGGTACCCCCGCTTGTATGGCGGCCTGCCTGGCGGGGTTCTGGCCGAGTCCCGCCGATACGACGTTCCCCATTATCACCTCGTCGACCTCGTCAGCGGGCACCCTCGCCCTTTTCATCGCCTCCTCTATCACGAGCGCCCCCAGCTGAGGGGCGGACACCCCCACCAGGCTCTTGCCGAACTTCCCGATGGGCGTCCTGCAGGCGGAGACTATCACGGGAGCTTCCATCGTTCCTGGGTTCGTCAATCTGCGATATTAAACGGCTTTGACAATTGTTAGGCGTTGTCCCTAAATACCGTGCACATTGGGCAGGCGCTGACATCATGAAGGCCCAGGTCAAGATCTGGATGGACGGGAAGCTAGTTCCCTGGGACGAAGCGAGGATCCACATCCTGACTCACGGCTTGCACTACGGTATGGCCATCTTCGAAGGGATCCGCGCCTTCGCCACTCCAGCCGGAACCGCCATCTTCAGGCTCGACGAGCACATCGAGCGCTTCCTGAACAGCGCCAAGATCTACAGGATGGACCTCGGTTATTCTGCGAAGGAGCTCAAGAAGGCTTGCGTAGACCTCGTCAGGAGCAATCCGGCGAAGGAATGCTACATCCGTCCGATTGCCTACACGGCCTACGGCGAGATGGGGCTCAACCCGCTCAAGAGCAAGATCTCCGTGGGAATAGCTTCCTGGGAGTGGGGGGCATACCTGGGCGCAGAATCGGCGAAGAAGGGGGTGCGCGCCACGGTCTCGAGCTGGGTGAGGATCGACTCCCGGGCGATGCCCGTGCAGGCAAAGTGCTCGGCCAACTACGCCAATTCTGCTCTCGCGAAGATGCAGGCGCTCGCCTCGGGGTACGACGAAGCCATCCTCCTGAACACGCAGGGGGTGGTGGCCGAGGGGCCTGGAGAAAATATCTTCAGGGTGAAGGACGGGATCCTGAGCACCCCTCCTGCCAGCTCGGGGATACTGAGGGGGATAACACGCGACACGGTCATCCAGTTCGCACGCGACCTGAACATCAAGTTCTTCCGCAACGACTCCACCAAGGAGGAGCTATACACCTCTGACGAGGTGTTCTTCAGCGGGACCGCCGCAGGAATCGCGAAGGTAAGGGAGATAGATGGAAGAAGGATCGGATACGACGGGACGCCGATAACAGACAGGTTGGCCAAGCTGTACGACCGGGCCGTCCATGGCGGTGCGAAGCGCTACTCGAAGTGGCTCACGCCGGTCTCTCGCTGACAAACGTCTCCCGTCTGACCCTGCTACCGCGACCTACCTGCGTGTTTTCTTGCCGCCGACCGGGACGAAGTGCACGTCCGAGATCAGGTAGCGGGGCTTCTTGCGGAACTCGGCCTTGACCTTCATGCCTATGAACGCCTGATCCTGCTTCACCCCGTCAAGCCTCGAAAGCAGGAGCGTGTCCACGCCTTCGAACTCGACCAGGGCGAGGTTGAAAGGCGTCTCCTTGAGGAACTCTTCGCTCCCGAAGTAGCACGTGGTCCAGGAGTGGACCTTCCCCTGCAGGGGGAGCCTGAACCACTTCGTTTCGCTCCCGCACTCCATGCAGTGGCTTCTCGGCGTGGCGTACCTGTGGTGGCAGTTCTTGCACTCGCTCCCCAGCAGCTTCCCCTTGGCCAGCCCAAGGAAGAAATCAGAGTCCTGGGCGTAGCTGTGTATGTACTTGATGTTGTAGGGGGACAGGACGACGAGGTCGCTCGTCCCCACAGGGTTCTTGTAGACGGCGGCGCCCTTCTTTTCTACCTCGCTCATCACGTCCCTGAACTTCTTGAACCTCTTCAGCTCGGCCAACTCACGCCCTCTCCATTATCGTGACCGTGACCGAGCTCCCTGTCCCAGCATGCGAGTGGATCAATCCTCTTTTGGCGTCCCTGACCTGGAGCCTGTCGTTGCCGAAGTGCTTGCCTATGGTCCCCTGGAGCTGCCAGAATGCGAACACGCCCTGCATTATTCCCGTGGCGCCCACCGGGTGGCCGCAGGCTATCAGCCCTCCCGAAGGGTTTACGGGCATCTCACCCTTTCGCGGTAGGTCGAGTCCGTAGTCCATCCCTTTAAGGAAGGGGGAGCCCAGGTCCACGAAATCGTAACCTTCTCCGTACCTGCACAGCCCGATGTCCTCGTATGTCTGGATCTCCGAGCTGGCATAGGCGTCGTGGAGCTCTACGAAGTCGAGCTCTTCTTTTGGGTCCTTGATGCCGGCGTTCTTGTACGCCTCAAGAGCAGCAGTCCTCCCGGCCCTGAACGAGTGTACCCCCGGATACTCCAGGTCTGCGTAGTACTCTGCCGTCTCCCAGGGGAAGAGGGGGACCTTCCCATGGGGCCTGTCTGCAAGCCTCATGGTGTCGGTGCCGCACCCCACCCCGCTTATCAAGACAGGGTGGTCGGTGTACTTGTAGGCGACGTCCTCCGAAGCCAGAATCGTGACGGCCGCCCCGTCGCTCATGGTGCAGACCGACGGACGGTTGAGGGGCCAGGCGATCATCTCGCCCCCCACGGCCTCCTTCATTGTCAGCTTCACGGGATACTGGGCGTACGGATTGTGCAGGGCGTTGACGTGGTTCTTGACAGAGACCATGGCCATTATCCTCTTCGCCTCTTCGGTCGCCGCATGCTGCGCCTTCAGCTCGTCCTTGATGCGGCCGAACTTCCTCTTCCTCAGGTATTCGTATATGTGGCGCTGCACCATCAGCGCGTAGTAACCAGTATAGAACCCGCCTACGGGGTAGTCGAAGTTCGTGTCGGAGGCTAGCGCGATGAACTCGTTCCCTTTCCATGTCCGGACGTGAGACATGGTCTCGAACCCGGCAACAAGGCAGACGTCGTTCCGCCCGCTGGCGACCGTCTCCCAGCCGGCCTGGATAGCCTGACCCCCGGTGGCGCCTCCCCACTCTATCCTCCGTGAATCCTTGGGGTTGAGCCCCAGGAAGTCCTGGACCATGGAAGCTGCCTTGAGCTGCCTGGCGAAGTGGTCGGAGAAGTAGGAGATCCTGCTGCTCTCGATGTCGGAGGTTTTCAGCGCCGGGACGTCCTTCATGGCGTAGTCATAGGCCCGCTTGACCATGAGCCGGAAGTCCATCTCGGGGTGGGCCTTCGCGAATTTCGTAACCCCGCCGGAAATTACGTAGACCTTCCGCCCGGTGGCCACGGCGGCGGCTGCGATTTGGCGGGTATTAATTTCCTTCCGCTTTCCTCTCCCGCTTCTTGGCGAGCCCGACGTAGAACTCCACGGAAGCGGGGTCCGAAAGCGAGTCCCTGTTCATGACCCGTGCCGGGTCCCCGCCCAACAGCAGCTTCTTCACCGGGACTTCGAGCTTCTTCCCGTTCAACGTCTTGGGGATCGAGGGGGCCCCGATGATCTCGTCAGGCACGTGCCTCGGGGACAGGTCTTTCCTTATCTTCGCCTTGATCTTATCGACCAACGCCGCGTCCACTTCATGCCCCCGGGAGGGCACTACGAAGAGTATCAGCCTCCCCTCGTCCCCTGTCCCTTCGAGGTCGACGGCCATCGTCTCCGCCACTTCTGGCAGGGTCTCCACGGCCCGGTATATCTCGCTGGTGCCTATCCTGACCCCCATCCTCTTGATCGTCGCGTCGGACCGACCATGGATGATGCATGTCCCCCTCTTCGTTATCTCTATCCAGTCGCCATGCCTCCAGACGCCCGGATACATGCTGAAGTAGCTCTCGACGTACCTGCTCCCGTCGTCATCTCCCCAGAGATAAAGCGGCATGCTCGGCATCGGCTCTGTAACGACAAGTTCCCCGACCTGCCCCACCAGGGAGTTCCCCTGTTCGTCGTAGGATTCCACCTTCGCCCCGAGGCACCTGCATTGGATCTCCCCCGAATATACAGGCAATATGGGGCAGCCGCCCACGAAGGGGGCGCACACGTCCGTCCCGCCGCTCACCGAAGCCAACCAGATGTCCTCCCCTACCGCCGAGTAGATCCATTCGAAAGACTCCGACGTCAAGGGGGATCCCGTCGAGCCGATCCCTCTGAGCTTCTTCAGCGAAAAAGAGGAACGCGGCTCGACCTCTGACTTCTCGCACCCAGCGAAGTAAGACGCGCTCCCTCCCATGAACGTGGTCTCCGTGCTCTCGACAAGTTCCCACAGCGCGTTCATGTCGGGGAAGGAAGGGCTGCCGTTGTAGAGGACCGCCGTGACCCCCTGGAGGAGGCCGCCTATCATGTAGTTCCACATCATCCACCCGGTCGTCGTGAACCAGAAGAGCCTGTCCTTCGGCTTCAGATCGTTGTGCAGCGATAGCTGCTTCAGATGTTCGATGACGATCCCGCCGTGGCCGTGCACGATGGGCTTTGGGAGCCCGGTCGTCCCGGAGGAATAGAGGATCCAGAGAGGATGGTCGAACGGGAGCGGCTCATACTCGGGGCTAGCCTTCCCCGCTGCGAAGTCCTCCCAGGGGACCGAGCCCTCGAGGGGTTCGCTCTTCTCTCTGCCTTTCACGTGAACCAGCTGCTTCACTTCGGGGAGGGCGTGGAGCACGGAGGCCACGGCCCCGGTCCTGTCGAACCATTTCCCCCCGTAGCTGTACCCGTCCGTCGCGATGAGGACTTTCGGTCTTATCTGGCTGAACCGGTCGATCACGGCGGGCGCTCCGAAGTCAGACGAGCAGCATGACCAGATGGCGCCGATGCTCGCGCAGCCGAGGAACGCTTCGACCGCCTCGGGAGAATTGGGGAGGTAGGCACCCACCCTGTCCCCGCCCTCCACTCCCTCGGCCCTCAGTCGTGCCGCGACCGAAGCCGCCCGGCGCTCAAGCTCCTGCCAGCTGAGCTCCTTCTCGGCCCTCCTCTCGGACTTTGCGACTATGGAGGCGCCTTCCCTCTTCCGCCTGAAGACCTGCTCGGCATAGTTCAGCTCCGCCCCCTCGAACCACCGTGCGCCCGGCATCTTTCTATCGCCGAGGACCGGATAGTCCGCGTCCGCGACATCGAAGTATTTCCAGATGGCGCCCCAGAACCCGTCCAGGTCGTCCACGGACCACTTCCAAAGCTCGTCGTAGTCGCTGAAAGTCTGCCCCCGCTTCCCCATCCACTTCATGAACGCCGCGATGTTCGTCCTTCGGGCGAACGCCGGGTCAGGCTTCCAGAGCATCTTCCCCGCCGGCATCGAGGAGGTCGCCATCCTCCCGTGGTTATAAGCGAAGAGCCCCTGCGAATGCCTCGACGGAGAGACTGCCGAACCGCCATGGCCCCGAGAGTCAGCCAATGGGCCTGATGATGAATATGGCGACGTCCCAGACGAAATGGCTTGTCATGCTAGACGACAGGTCACCGGTGCGATAGTAGGTCATTCCCCAGACCGAGTCTGCGATAAAGGTCGCGACCACCCAAAGCGGGTTCAGGCTGGCGACGTGGATCGAGGCGTCGAGCAGTGCGGTCGCGAACGGGGAAGCAACCCCGATCCGCGGGCTCAGTCTCTTCTGAAGAGTCCCCCTGAAGTAGGACTCGAACCCGAGCGAATCGAACGCGAGGACTAGGAACTGGATGGGGACCGAGTTGCCCGGCGAGGCGATCAAGCCGTAGATGGAGGTCTCTGATTGGGGACCGATTCCGAACGGATGTGCGAGGGCGATGAACCCGTTGCCAAGGAAGAAAATGAGATAGAGGCCCGCGGCGGAAACGAGCCCAACCGCGACCGTTTTCACGCTGGGCGCGAAGAGCCTTCGGTATCCCCCCAGGGCCACAGCGACCGAAGTCATGCACGAAGTGGCGATGATGGTGGCCAGCGCGAAGTCGTCCTTCGGGAAGGCGAAGAGGGGGGCCATCCCCAGGATGACGATGGCAAGGCCGACCACGTTCCGGATCGCCTCTTTCAAGGACCCCTCCGGCGCTGGGCCGCCGTTAAATGCCCATCGGCCTTCTCAGGGGGCGTACACGGGGGCCATGTCGATGAATATCTTGTAGTCCCTGATCTTTGCCCCCTCCATCCCGAAGAGGTTCATGCACGGGACCGCCACCTTCCTTCCGTCCTTCCTCGTGTAGGTGACCTGGAGCTCCGTGAGGACGGTCCCGGGCACCTCCCAGATGTTGATGACGTCGTGGTGGAGCCCTTCGATGGTACCGAAGAAATTTGCGACCGCATCCCTGATTTTCTGTCTCCCCTCGACAACGTCCCCGTTCCCGAACTTGAATTTCGCGTCTTCCGTAAGGTATGACACGAACGCGTCCGAATCCTTGGAGTCGATGCTCCTGAATAGCTGACCCACCCATTGGTCCATGGAAGTGAGCTTGGGCCATGCCAATATTAATATTACCACTGAGGAGTGGTAACCAGCGAATGCAGGAAGGATCGCCGGGCGAGCAAATCTCCCGGGACGACGGTGCTGGCTCCGACCGAGCGGCCCAGCGGGGGGAGGAGGCGTCGCGCGACAGGCAAAGGCGTGGGATGAGCGCCAAGGTCGCGTTCCTTTCCACGCGCCCCTGGTCTTTCACCATGACCTTTTCCTCGGTCACCATGGGGGCGCTGATCGCCGCGGTCGGCGGGAAGTTCAGCCCCCTGTTGTACCTGGTGACGCTCGGGGGGATGATTGCCTTCCACGCCGCCACGAACGTGCTCAACGACTACTACGACGTCAGGCATGGCGTGGATAAGGAGGGGGCACCGACCACGAAGTACAGGCTGCATCCTGGCGCCTCGGGGGAGGTGCCCATCTCGACAGTCCTGCGTTTTTCCGCGGGGCTTTACGCAGCCACCTTGCTCGCCGCCGCATATCTGACGTCCGCTTCCGGCTTCGACATCCTCATCATAACGGCCGCTGGGATCCTTGGCAGCGTGCTGTACACGGCCGACCCCATTGTGCTGAAGGCCAGGGGGGCTGGGGAAGGGACAGTCTTCGTCATGTGGGGCCTTCTCATCCCACTCGGCGCCTACGTGGTCCAGACAGGGGCCCTCTCCTGGGTGCCGATGGTGGCCTCGGTGCCTATCGGGATTCTGGTCGCCCTCGTCCTGTTCGCAAATAACATCAGAGACATCGAATATGACGGCTCGGTAAACAACAGGACCATAGCCGTCCGGCTGGGCGAAAAGAAGGCGGCCAGACTCTACGGGTGGATGCTCGCTTCGGCATACGCCTTTATCCTGCTCGAGATCCTGACACGCTTCATATCGGCCTGGTCTCTCCTCGTCTTCCTCACCCTCCCCGGGGCAGGACCGCTGTGGAAGATGTTCAACGGCCCTATCCCCGATGACGCAGACCCGCGGACCGCAGCCCTGACGCTCCGCTTCGCCCTCCTCTACATGGCGTCGATCGTGCTTTCCATTTTCCTCCCGCTCTGGTAGGACTGGACTCTGTCAGATGCCGCCTGACGCCGGGGCCAGCTCCCTGATGGCGTAGTCGACATTTCCGATGGGCATCAGTATGGGGAGCGTGATGCCGACCCTGCTATACTCTCCGACCCTTTCAGCCGCGTGCTCAGGGGTCCCGGTTATGGTGAGCGTTTCTATCGCCTCTTCCGGTATCAGCCTCCTTGCCTCGGCCGCGTCCCCCTTCTTCCAAGCTTCCTTCATCGGCGTAAGGTCCTCCTCCTTTATCCCGTAGGGAACGAGGACCTCGGGGCGAACGACCTCCGCCAGCTGATAGGCGAAGAAATAGTATTCCCTGACCGCCTGGACCGCCTGCCGTGGGTCAGGGTCGAGCGAGGCAAGCATGTACGAGGCACGTTCCACGCGCCTCCCGCTCCTGGCCTCGCCGCGCGTGACATTCTCCACCATCCTCTCAGTCCCCCACACGCTGTTCAGGGCTGGCGAGAGTATCACTCCATCAGCCAAGGTCGCCGCGAAAGCCTGCGTCAAGGGAGAGAGCGAGGCAATGAAGATCGGCACATCATTGGCCGGCTTGAATCCAAGCGTAAGGTTGTGGACTTTGAAGAAGTCCCCCTCGAAATCGACCTTCTCCCCCTTCCAGACCATCTTCACTATCTTGACGTACTCTCTAATGCGCTGCAGGGGCTTCGTCTTTTCGACGGGGAAAATCTGGTGGCCCAGGAGGGGCACCGTGGGGAAGCTCCCGAGGCCGAGGCCGAGAGCGACCCTCCCGCTGGAGAGCTCAGAAAGGGTCGCGAAGGTGGTCGCCGCGGTGACCGGATGCCTCGTGTACGTGTTGATCGCCCCCGACCCCAGACGTATCTTGCTTGTCCCCGTCGCCATCGCCGACAGGTAGGTGACCACGTCCCGTTGGAACAGACTTTCATGCATCCACACCGAGTCGTATCCCTGGGCTTCGGCTTCAGCTGCCAGACGGACCGCGTCCCGGATGCCTAGGACGGGGTTGAAACCTAGGGCGAGCTTCACGTGCATACTACTGACGAGTGGTAATTAGGGGTTTCCGGCCTGCCGACGTTTGGCAGCCTTCCACAGGGGCTCCAGGGTCCCCAGGACGGAAGAAGTGAAGGAGCGGCTCCTCACCCATATGGCGACGGCAGCGAAAGACTCGTCTTTTCCGCGTGCGGGCACCCCTATGATCACCCCTCCCCCGTCTCCGGCCATCATGTCGAGGAGGATCCCATCCGAATAGCGTATCTCTAGCCCGAGGCCTTCTGCCTCCCGCAGTTCCCTCCCCGCCACCTTCTGTCTGGCCGGCAGCATGAGCCTCACCCTGGCCGTCCCCTCTCCTGACTGCTTCAGCAGACCGAGGAAGGCCGCCCTTGCCTCAAACCCCTTCCTCACCAGCAGGAACACGTCATCTGAAGAGCGGAGGACCTCGAGGAACGCAGCCGATATGCCCTCGAGTCCCTTCAGCATGACTGTTTCGGATTCCCCCCTGCCTGGGTCTGACAGGGGCTCGAGCTCCTCCACGATCTTGACCATGGCGGCCCGACGCCTCTCCTGCTCGGAATCGAAGTCAGAGAAGTGCTTGGCGATTCTAGAACGGAGCGCCGCCGACGGGCTTGCCGAAATGTATTTTCCGTCCGATTCTATGACGAACCCCTTCTGCTCCAGCATGCGCAGGGTGTCGTAGGTACGCGACTGAGGCACCCCGGACGCCTGGGCCGCTTCTGCGGCTCTCATCCCCTTCCCGAGCAGGGCGAGGTAAAGCTTCACTTCGTACGAGTTAAGGCCGAAGGCTTCCTTCAGGAGCCCGTCGGATTCCACCTTGGGGGCTCGGGGGCAGCCGGTAATAAGATGGCAAGTCCGCCTAGACCTACTTCGGGCGAGGCACCCATGCACCGTCGGCGCTAGGCGTCGATGACCCTCAGCAGGGGGAACAGCTCCCGGACGTCCCCGAGTTCCTCGAAGTTCCACAGCAGCTCCAGCAGCCTGTCTGCCCTTCGAGGCGGGACGATTCCACGAGTGAGGCCCCTGAACTTCGCTTCAACCTCCCCCCTGCTCATGGGATCGAGAGGGTGCCCTCGGGGGACGTCCACCCTCTTGGAATGGCTCTCTCCTGATTTCATGGTGACTGTCACTCTGTTGGCCATCCCCTTGGCGGGGTAGAGGGCCGTAAGAGCTGGGTCCTCCCTTACGCTGATCTTCCCGATGAACTCGATGTTCCGTTTGGCCTTCATCTTTCTTTGGGAATAGGTCCTGTTGTCGACCTTCCCGTCCAACAGCGCCATCCCCACTATGTAGGGGAGGCTGTGGTCCGCCGCCTCCTTCGTAGTCGGATGCCACTTTACGGGGTCGTTCCCTAGGATCGTGTACCCCGCTTCGTGGGTCTCCACGAGGACGGACTCGACCTCTCTGAAGTCCTTCAGCACTTTCCTCACCTCGAGCGCCGCCCAGATGGCGGACTGGGCGTGATATTCCGCCGGCCAGTACTTGACGTAGGTCTCCTTCACCTTGTATCCTCCCCTCCTCCCCCCGAACCCCGCGACGTCTATTTCGAACGGGCCGGAGACCTGCTTGAAGAAGCCCATCTCGCCCTCGAAGATGGGGGCCGGGCCCGTCATCCCTTCCTTGGCCAGCATGGCAACGAAGACCCCGTTCCTGGCTGCGTTGGCGAAAGACGCCCCCTTCCACATCGAGAGTTCCCCCGACCTGACCTGCCTCATCGCTATGTGCCCGTTGAGGGCCATGTTGACAGCCTGCGTCGCCTCCTTCGCCCCCGCCCCCAGCAGCTTTGCGGCAGCGAGGGAAGTGGACGCGAGCCCGTAGTTCACGTGGTCCCAGCCTCTGTGCCTGATGTCTGCCGCGTCGCAGAGCCTGCACTGTATTTCATAGGCTGCCACCGCGGCGGCTATCAGCTCCTTCCCCGTCGCGCCTTCAGACTCGGCGACCGCAAGGCAGGGGGCGAGGTTGTCGCTGGGATGCGCCGGCTCCTTTGAGAGATAGGTGTCGTTGAAATCAAAATAGCGGACCATCAGCCCGTTTACGAACGTCGCGATCTCTGGGGAAGAGCTGGAATCTGTCCCGAGTATAGTCGACCCTCGACCGCGGCCCAGGCGCGCCGCTGTCCTCCTTGCGATCCTGACGGGCTCCTCTCTGGAAGCTCCGAGGGCGCAGCCGAGCGAGTCAACGATCCTTGTCTTCATCTCCCTGACGGTATCCGCGTCCAACTCCGAGTACCTCACCGAAAGGGCGTACCTCGCCAGCCGCCCAGCTAGCTCCACGCCCGGGGCCAAACTTGCCCTGCACTTTAGCAATTCTAATCGTCGCACGAGAACCATTAAATGACGCACAAAATCGGCGGACGCCAGTCTCTCGTCTTGGCGATATACAGCGCCGAACACAGAAGGCTGATGGAGATTTTCCAGCCCACCCGCCACCTGGATTATTCTGAGCTGCTCGCTTCATTAGGTGCCTTCATGGAGAAGGAGATCCTACCGATATCGCCGAAGCTCGACGCCGGGGAGATTTCGATCAAAGGTCCGCGGAAGGCGGTCTTCGACCAGGGGATCAGCAGCATCCCCTTCCCCACCGAGTATGGCGGGCTCGGCCTCCCGTTCTCGGTCTTCGCGACGGCGGTCGAGCTCCTAGGCACGGCCGACGCCTCGATAGCCCTGAGCGTGGAGATTCACAACGGAGTGGCCGAAGGGATCTTCAGGTTCGGCAACGAGGGTCAGAAGAGAAAGCATCTCGAGGGCATCATATCGGGCAAGGCCCTGGCGTCATTCGCGCTCACAGAGCCGGCTTCGGGATCCGACGCAGGCACCATGGCCACCACGGCCGAACTGAAGGCGGGAGAGTACGTCATCAACGGTTCCAAGATGTTCATAACCAACGCCGGCGAAGCTGACCTCTACCTCGTCTTCGCCCGGACGCGGAAGGGACCGTCGTGCTTCATATTGGAGGCCCCAAACCCCGGCCTGAAGTTCGGTGGGGAACTGAAGAAGCTCGGGATGAAGGGGTCCAAGACTTCCGAGGTCATACTCTCCGACTGCCACGTCCCGGAAGACAACTTGGTGGGGGAGGAAGGGAGGGGAGCGGACTACGCCAAGGAGATTCTCCACGGCGCCAGGATATCCGTCGCCGCCATGAACGTAGGCATCGCTCAGATCGCCTACGACAAGGCCCTGGCCTACGCCAAGTCCCGGCGCGCCTTCGGCAAGTCCATCTCGGATTTCCAGCTTATCCGCGAAAAGGTCGCTGACATGAAGACGGAGATAAACGCAGGGCGCCTGCTCTACCTATACGCTTCAGCCGTCAAAGAGTCAGGGGGAGACTTCTCCTCGGAGGCGTCGCAGGCCAAGGTGTTCGCCACCGAAATGTCCCTGAGGGTTTGCGACGAAGCCATCCAGGTGCACGGAGGGTACGGCTACACCACCGACGACCTGCACAGGCACTGGCGGGACGCCCGCCTCCTCACCATAGGGGAAGGGACGTCCGAGGTGCTGCGTCTGCTCATAGCGAGGCGAGAGCTGGCGAGGTCCCCATGAGGATCGCCGTCTGCGTAAAGCACTCCGTCGACGAGACAGAGCTAAAGCTGGACCCCAGCGGCAGGCCTCAGCTTGCGGGGGCGGCGGGGAAGATGAGCACCTTCGACAAGAATGCGGTCGAGGAGGGGCTGAGGCTGAAGGCTGCCCACACCGGGGAAGTCGTCATCTTCATGGTTGGGACTCCCGCTTCGAAGAAGACCCTGAAGGAAGCGCTGGCCATGGGCGCCGACAGGGGGGCGCTCGTCCTGGCCGACCCCCTTGCGGTCGACTCCCTACGCACCGCAGACATGCTAGCGGCTGCGATAAGGAAGGGGGGCCCCTTCGACGTGGTCCTGTGCTCCGAGGGGTCGTCGGACACCTACAGCGGACAGGTCCCGCCCATGCTCGGCGAGCTCCTGGGGGTCCCCTACGCGGGCTATGCAAGGAAGGTCGTAGTAAACGGCCAGACTGCCAGGATCGAGCGCAGCCTCGAAGATAGCGTCGAAATCCTAGACGTCCCGGTCCCCTTCGCCGCCTCGGTCGTCAGCGAAATCAACGAGCCGAGGTACCCCACGCTCATCCAGATAATGCAGGCGGGGAAGAAGCCTGTCGAAGAGATGGACGGGGAGGAGCTCGCCCCGCCGGGTGCCTACAGGCAGGCGTCGGTCGTTTCGATGTCCGCCCAGCCCTCGACCAGGAAGCACGTGATGATCGAGGGGAGCCCCGACGAAGCCGCGGCAAAGCTCGTGGACGCCCTGATGAAGGAAGGTGTGCTCTCCAAATGAACCACGTCGTCTGGGCGTACTCCGAGAACGAGGGAGTGTCCAACGAGGTCGCCTCGGCGGCGACAGACATCGTGAAAGGGAGTCCTGGCGAAGTCGTCGTCGTAGAGATCGCGCAGCCAAGGGCCGGGATACGAGCGCCCGGAGGGAGGCTCCTTCTGAAGGGCCCGTCGTCCGCAGACTCGCCGGGCGTCGTCGCGGAAGCGCTGTATCGGGCCGCGAAGGAGCTCCAGCCCGCCGCAGTCCTGGTGGGAGCCACCAGGAACGGGAGGGAGACCGCTTCCAGGCTCGCGGCCAAGCTCAGGGTCGGGTGCATGTCAGAAATCTACAATCTGTCCTCCGACGGCCAGAGCCTCCTGGGAGAACGCAACGTCTTCGCAGGCAAGGTCGTCGCGAAGGTGACCTGCGCCCTTCCAGCCGTGGCCACCGTGAAGGTCGGTTCCTATCCACGGATGGAGTCCGCTCCGGGGGGGACCAGGGAGCTGGACGTCGGGGGCGTGGACTCCCCGATCAGGGTCGCCAGCAGGGAGAAGAAGGCTGTCGGCGCAGTGGACCTGAAGTCAGCCAAGGTCATAGTCTCGGCGGGAAGGGGCGTGAAGAAGAAGGAAGACCTCGCCATGCTCGAGGACCTAGCCAGGGAGATGCACGGAGCCCTCGGATGTTCAAGGCCGCTGTCCTCTGACCTGGGCTGGCTCCCGGAGGAGCACCACATCGGGCTCACGGGTGTTTCCGTGAAGCCAGACCTGTACCTGGCGGTCGGGATATCCGGTCAGCTGCAGCACACCGCAGGCATGAAGGACTCCAAGGTGGTCGCGTCAATCAACACGGACAAGGACGCCCCGATGTTCCAGGCTTCTGACTACGGGATAGTGGGAGACCTGTACCAGGTGGTCCCCGCCCTACGGAGGGCGCTGTCAGCTCACGGATGAGCCGAGCGGCCCCCCAATCGAACTTCCTATAAACGGTCGAGCTCGCGCGGGTGAATCATGGCAGGGCTCGACCCCGCATACGCCGCAGTCTACACGTTCACCGTGGCGAGCGTCGTCCTGGTCGCCTACGCGGTGTTCCGTCACTCCCGTCTGAGCTCGACCAGCATCGGCCCGGGCCGCCTCGCCGGCCTCGCCAAGGACGAGGCGCGCCGCTTTACGACAGGAGACCCGGTCTTCCTGATGCACCTCTCCATTGCGCTGGGGGTCGGGCTCTCGATAGCGAACTCCCTTCTCGACCCTGTGATCGAGTACGCGCCGCTTCTCAGGACCCTGATTCTGATCTTCTCCGTCCCTCTCGCGGTCGGGCTCGCCGCGGCCTTCGTCTGGAGGGTCCAGGTCTTCATCAAGAGCAAGCGCGTCGAAAAGGAATTGCGCTCGTCCGATTCCTTCACCTCCGCCTCTACCCTGCTCCAGGGGATCCTGATTCTGGCCATAGGGCTTACGACGTCGGAGCTCGTCCTCCTCTGGCTCCCATCACTGGTGCTCGTCGGGGGCACGGTCGGGGTGGCTAGGAACCTACTCGTTGCGGCTTACTACAGCCGGCCCAGCGTGAACCTCATAGGTTATTTCGACAGGCCGGTCTCGGCCCTGAAAACTCCATTCAGCCTCGGCGACGTCATGGCGGGGAAGATTGAGCCCGAACAGGTCCACGTGGGAGTGGGCAAGATCTCAGAATTCGACGCTTCCCAGAAGCTGTCCTACGATTCTTGCGTGGAAATAGGGGCCTGCGAAGCGGCATGCCCGGCGACGGCATCCGGTCGGCCGCTGTCCCCGAGGGTGCTGGTAAGAAAGGTCAGCCTCCTCTCCCGAACTGCCGGGGGGGAGCAGGCGGACCCCCTCACTGCCGTTGGGGAGGACGAGCTGTGGTCATGCACATCCTGCGGGGCATGTGTGGCCAGCTGTCCGGTCAGCGTCAAGCACCTGGACCTGATATACGACCTGAGAAGGAGCCTGGTAGCCAGGGGGAAGCTCGACAAAGAGAAGTCGGCCATGCTGGAGAACCTGGCCCAATACCAGAACCCGTACGGGTTCAAGAGCTCCACCCGCGGGAACTGGGCCGAAGGTCTCGGCATAGACACCCTGGCAAAGAACCCCCGGGCGGAGTACCTCTACTGGGTCGGGTGTCTCTCGTCCTTCGACCAGCGCGCCCAGAGGATTGCGAGGGCGCTGTCCAAGATACTCAAGCAAGCAGGGGTCTCCTTCGCGATTTTGGGCCCGGAGGAGATGTGCATCGGCGATCCTGCCCGGAGGCTGGGGGAGGAGGGCCGGTACCAAGAGCTGGCCTATCAGAACATAGAGAAGCTGAACTCCTACGGGGTGAAGAAGATCATTGCCACCTGTCCCCACTGTTACAACGCGCTCAGGAACGAGTACCCGGAGTTCGGGGGACGGTACGAGGTCGTCTACCACACCCAGCTAATTTCTGATCTGATAAGGGATGGGAGGGTGAGGGTCCCGGCCGACAGGATTCGGAAAATCACGGTCACGCTGCACGACGCCTGCTACGCTTCCAGGTACAACAACATATTCGACGAGCCCCGCCGGGCGCTTGACGCGTCGGTGTCAGAGGTGAGGGAGATGGGGAGGAGAAAGGAGAAGACTTTCTGCTGCGGAGCAGGAGGCTCCAACTACTGGTACAAGGTGCCCCAGCAGCGCTCCATCGCGGGCATCAGGACCGACGAGGCGGCGAAGACGGGCGCGAAGGAGATAGCCACGGAATGCCCCTTCTGCCTCTCGATGCTCGACGACGCAACCAAGGTGATGAACACAGGCATGGAGGTCAAAGACGTGGCGGAGATGGTCGCGGAGTGTCTGGCCTAGTCACGGTTCATCCCTCGCTGGGTGCCCACCGCGCCTGACCACCTTCCCGCCACCGCTGGGCAACGCCCTCAGGACGTCGTCCAGCGAAAGTGTTTCGGCGGTCCCGGGTGAGAGGCTGACGAGCTCCTTCAGCACCCGCTTGGCGGTGTCCGAGCTTTTTTCTCTCTGGGGCCTCAGGACGAGGTAGCCGGCGCAGTGCCTCCCTATGGCGTCCTCCGGTCCGGCCATGACCCGTCCCGAGGGGTCGACCCCCACGGCGGCCTCCACGACGCACTTGGTGACGGAGTTCTTCCTCCCCCGAACCGCAAAGCTGCCTCGGGGGAGATACTCTCCGCTCGGTGCCGCTCTGGCGATCTGCTCCGGGCTGACCCAGTAGGCGTCTGCCGACCCCAGGCCGGTCTTCCAGGCGCTGCTGAACGCCACCGTCGCCTGGGCGAGCTCCCTGATCTCTCCCTCGCTTTGTTGCTTTCCTCCCTTGAGAACGAAGAAGGGGGACCCGAAGAGGTCCGCATGGTAGACCACATCGGCGTCATCCGTGTGGCGTCCTATCAGAGCCGAGTTGGTCTGGGCATCCCTCCCACCGACAGCCAGCCTGCCACCGCTGGTGAAGAACCACCTGAACTTCTCGTACCACTCCGCCTTCTTCCTCGAGAGGGTCTTCCTCTGCTCAGGACCCACCGACGCCACCTTGGCCAGCTTCTTCTTGAGCCTCTCTGCCGCAGCACGGGATTCCTCTGACCTTGATTCCAGTTCCTTCGCTCTGTCGAACAAGAGCGAGGAGATGGCGGAGGGAGACCTCGGCTGACGCGCGGTGCGGACCCCGTGATCCCGCAGAGCCCCAAGACCGTCCTCGATGGACATGGAGCTGGCCGATGCAGCCACAGTTCTGACATTCGCGGCCTGGGCACGGAGCGAGTCAGATTCGGCACTCAAGTTCGAAATGGTGATCTCAAGCTCTTTTTTCTTGGCCTGCCCTGGCGAAGGGGGCCCCTCTCCAGTTCCTGCCTCGGCGAGGAATAGCCTGTCGCACAGCTCCGACATGCTTCCAGCCTCGGCCACTATCTCCGCCCCCTTTGGCGGGACAACAAAGAGGTCCTCCCCGCCGGGGAGCATGCAGATGCACGGGCGCGGGTTGTCCCTGGCTTCGTTGACGAGGCCTCTAAGAACCTCCACTGCCTCCTCCTCCCTCCCCCGCAGGCTGGACGAAGGAGACTCGTCAGTCAAACCAAGCCGGGCCAGGGATTCTGAAACATACTTCCTAGGGAGCCCGACATGCCTCCCGAGAGCCGTCCCTACCGTCCTCTCCTGGGCCCACATGGACCTGACGTCTTCGGCCCCAACCTCTGTAGGACTGAGCCTGCTCTGTCTTGGGGGGGCGTACTTTTCCCCCCTTACCACACGCCTAGACTTCGAACGCACCTCGTCCAGGGCGAGGACCACCACCCCTTCTTCATCCATCACAATGACGTTTCCGGGGGGCATCAGCTCGACCACGAGCTTCCGCCGGGCCGCCCCCTCGAATGCGAGCTGGAAGACCCTGTCCAGATCGACCTGGGTCGCGCCGTCAAATCTAGACCGCTCGAGCTCCCCCCTCAGTTTCGAAGTGAAACCGGTCGTTTCCGCTCTCTCGGATACGCTTGAAGAAATCCAAACGCCTTTCTTGGGAGAAAGGACCAGCCAGGCGTCGGGGGCATCGTGCTTCCTCAGTCGGAGGAGCTGAGAGCTTCCAAGCGAATAGATATTATTAATATACGCTCCCCGAAGCGCCGAATTGATCTCCTTGAGCAAGGCCAAGACTTCCAAGCCTGAGAGTTCGGCCATACAGCCTCAGCCGCTGCCGTCATTTGATAAGCTATACTGGTCTCGGCTCGGTTTAGCCGCCTTGGCGGGGTTGCTAGCGGATCTCATCGGAGACGTCTCGAGCGGGATAAGCGTCGGGATCCTGTTCTATCTGGTTTCGTACTACGCCGCCCGTTTCACTTGGTACAAGGGGCTCGGTCGGCAAGGACAGGGGAAGGTCTACACGACTGGTATCGGAGGCTTCATCATGCTCTTCCTCTTCTCGTGGATGCTCTTCTTCACTCTGCAGACGGCTGGCTACTAGCCGTCAGCTTCGAGTAGCTGAGCAGGGTCTCGGCATAGCCCGCGTCGAACTCGTCCGCCATCTGGCTCGCAACGATCGACTTGGCGGCCCTTTCTATCCTGCCTGCGTCCCAGGTCTGCATCGTCCCTTCTTTCGCCTTCGCCATGCTCGCATAGATCCCCGCGGCCGCCAGGAGGCCGCCTCTCTCCTTCTCAGACTTGACATCGGGGGTCAGCGCCTGTATCTTGTGCTTCGCCTCTTCAAGGTCTGATCGCCTTAGGGAATCGAGGATCGAGGCTATTGATTCCTGCACGACTTTCGTGAGCACATTGATTACACGATATTTAACCTTCCTTTAACTCGTGGCGCAAAATCTTTAGACAATGGGTCACTTTCAGTCGACGCCGGCGGTCCCCATCTGGGCGGAAACGCTCTCACCGCTCGGCAAGCGCGTGACCTTCACCTTGCCGGGGGCCTTCTCAAGCATCAGAGACTCGTGGACCAACTGCTCGACGGTCCTCCCCCCAATGCTCACGTCCCGCACAGCGCCGAAGGTGACCCGGTTCGCGAGGAGGTACGCCCTCCCATTCAGATAGGAATCCCTGGACATCTCGCTCAGATGGACGTTCAGCGCAGCCTGCCTGCTCGCCAGGTTCGACCTCCCGGGGAACTCGAGGGTGAAGTTCCTGGTGATCGTGTCCACCACGACCAGCCGGCACCCCGAAGTGGCGGGCCGCGAATCCATGCTCCTTACCAACTCGACTTGTTCTGAAGATGAGTCTGACCTCACGTAGACGATCCTCTCCAGCAACTCCTGGACCTCCCAAGCCCTCGCCCTCGCCATCTCTTCGAGTCTCTCCGGCCTGAAGGAGCCCTCCGTGTCGACGTACAGGCACTTGGTCCCCTGCTTCGCTGCCATCAACGCCGTCTGCATCGCAAGCTGAGTCTTGCCGCTGTTGCTCCTTCCGAAGAGCTCGGTGAGGCGTCCTGCGCGGAATCCTCCCCCCAGGAGCCTGTCTATCTCCGTCGAACCGGTGCTGAAGAACGGGAAAGCGGATACTTTCTCCACCGAACTTTCCGCGGTCTCCCAGGACCCCGACGTTTTCTATTGACCTCGCTTTCATCCTCCTTTCAGCACCGATGTCTTTTTAACTGTGAGTCGGTGCCCAGGAAAAAAGTCCTCGAGTGAATCCTCAACCTCCTCCTCAGACCAAACGGCCACTGAGCACCCTGCAGAAGG
This sequence comes from Nitrososphaerales archaeon, assembly GCA_014874415.1. Taxonomy (GTDB): domain Archaea; phylum Thermoproteota; class Nitrososphaeria; order Nitrososphaerales; family Gagatemarchaeaceae; genus UBA183. Next base: position 30,210 of record JACWAI010000114.1, on the reverse strand, counting down.
CGACAAACAAGCAGGTCTCCGTGAGGCTGAAGAACGAGATCGAATACAGGGGAAAATTGTCCAACGTGGACCCTTACATGAACGTGATCCTGGTCGACGCAGAGGAAACGGAGAACGGGGCTAAGGTGGCGAACTATGGGAAGGTCGTCATCCGCGGAAACAACGTCCTCTACGTGAAGATCGAAGACAGACTCTAGCCTGCACTCGCCAGGAGGCGAGGTGCCAGGCGGACATCGACCTCACTCTAGGCTATCAGATTTCCCAATGACGTATCCGAGGGCCTTCTCCTGGTCCAGATTCACCGAGTACGCCCTCCTGAAGAAAGCCAACACGACCTTGACGTCGTGGTCGAGGAGGTCTCTCGCGTTCGGATGGCTGGCGTCCACCGCCTGGGGCCAGTCAATCAGCCAGATGGATGCCCCGTTGGTGAGGATGTTGTATTCGCTGAGGTCCGCGTTCACGAGGTCAGCCTTCACGTAGGCGATCCTCATGGACTCGACGACCTTCCTCAGCAACGAATTGGGGTCTTCGAGGATCGGGCGCTGGGAGAGCCTGACCCCGGAAACCTCTTCGAGCAGGACGGTGCTGCGGCTGTACGCCACCGCCCTTGGGAATGCCTGGGACAGTCCTTCGAGCTTCCGCAAGGCGTGGTATTCCCGCCTGGCGGCGTCATAGTTGGCTGTCATCCAGCTTTTGAATTCCGCGCTCTCCACCACGCGCGTCTTCCTGATGCTGGTGAAGCTGACCCTCCCTATCTTGTAGAGCTTCAGCGCGTACACCGTCCCCTCCTCCGTCAGCGCTTCGTAGACATCAGACTCCTTCCCCTTCGCGATTATCGCTCCCAGGGCATAGATGAGGTCCTTCTTCACGTAGTCCTTCAGAGCCATCGCCTCCACCCCCTGCTTCGTCAGCACGAATCCCTGCCCCTTCCTCATTGCAAGCCCCTTCTTCTCGAGGGCGTCCGTCGCGAAACGGGCTCGTTCAGGAGGGAGGCGGCTCGTACGGGAAATCCTTCCAATGTCAGGGGTACCGAAGCCAGAAGACGCCCGCTCCAGCCCGGCCAGGGTCCGCCACTCCTCGTCCTTCAGGGACTTCAGTACGCGGGCAGCGTTTTCAGTTGTCGACAAACGCTGGTCACCTCGGCCCGATCCGAGCTGCCCGTCGGTAGGCGTCCCAATAGCGGTCGTGGGCGGGACTGTACCTTTTCTTCCTCCCCCTCCCCCGGTGCACGACGAGTCCAGTCCCGTCGGCGACCCGCCCGATCGCGCTCAATGGTATCCTGGCCCGCGCCATCTTCTTCTCCAACTCGGGCACCATTGCTTGGCCGCAGGTAATCAAGAGGGCGCCTTCCCCCATGGTCGCCAGAGGGTCAAGCCCGAAGGCTCCGCAGACACCCGTCGCCTCGGAGGACACGGGGATGACATCCAAATCGACGACGATGGCCTTCCCCGAGGCCATTGACATCTCGGCAAGGGACCCGAGGACCCCCCCTTCTGTCGCGTCGTGCATCGATGTGACGCGTCCGGGGCCGAGACCTACCGTCCTCGCAATCTGAGAATCCCTCACGGTCGACGCGAGCCATATCTCCTCCGCAGCCGTCCTCGCCATCTTCGTCCCGACAATCTTGCGAGCGTATTCGGGAAATGCCATCGCAAGCGAGCCGGTCGCCTCGATTCCCGCGTGCTTTGTCATCATCACCACGTCCCCGACTCGCGACATGGCCGGCGTCACGTATCCTCCTTCTTCGGCGACCCCCATCATGGTCCCCGCCCCTATCACTGTGAAGCCGCCCCCGGGGTAGCTCCCGGTGTGCCCTCCTACGATGGCTATCCCCAGCCTCCGGCACTCCAACCCGATCCAACGGACGTAGTCCTTCCTTTGGCGGCTGTTCATCGGACCCGGAAAGTTGTAACTGAAGACAGCGAATTCGGGATCCGCCCCCGAGGCCGAGTAGTCCGAAGCGATGAGGTGGACGCTCAGCCAGGCTGAAAGCTCCATCCCGAACGACGGGATTACAGATATGGGGTCCGAGGTGAGTATCATCACCTTCCCCGTGGAAAGGGCGACCACCCCGTTGTCGAGCCCTACGCCCGGCCCTACCTTTACCTTCGAAGAATATCTGCCCAGGTTGGCATACACCACACTCTCCATGAAATCCTTCCCCTCCTTCCCGACCATGGTCAACCCGGCGGGCCTACTCGAACCCTAGTCTTCTAAACGCTGGGCGGGCCGCTCTGATGAGGACCAACGCCACGGGCACAAACAGCAGGTCGAGCATGGTCAGGAAGTCAGGGGACGCCGCCGCGAACCCTGAGGACAATCCCAAATTGGAGTTCCCATATTGGAACAGCCCGTAGGCGTAGAAGGCCCAGTCAGAGAAGAAGAAGGCGAGCGTTTCGAAGACTGTGGCGCCCACCATGGCGGCGACGAGCGTCTTCGTCCCCCTCTTGCTCGCCCAGCTTACGATCAGGGCTTCTGGAGCCCTTGCCCAGACTATCCCGAATGAATAGATGAATGGGTAGCCGTAGAGCGCCCCATTTATCGACTCCCCGATGAACGATCCAATGGCGGTGGCGTTGAAGGCTGTCCACCTGTCCGCCAGGACCGCGAGTGAGAGGTAGATAGCGGGGGCGAGCGTGATCTCAGCCAAGGGCTTGGGGAAGGGTATGGCTATCATGGTGCCGACCGCGATGAGCGCAGAGAAGACGGCTGTGACTGCAAGCGTTATGCTCGGCCTCGCTTCCTTGACGGGTGCACCCGATGCCTGCTGAGTGGCCATGCCTTCGGATGTCTGGAGGCATGGGATTATAAATAAGTGGATAAGTCACTTATATCATGCTCCCGCCTGACGAGCTCATGACCGAGTCATTTCTGCCTTCGATGCGCCAGCTGGCCGCGCAGCGGCTCCGAAAGGAAGGGCTCTCACAGAATAGGGTCGCTTCGCTCCTCGGGATAACCCAGGCCTCGGTCAGCCTATACCTCGAGTCGGGCCCGAAGAAGGCGTATTCGACCCTGGAAAGCTTCTCGGTTTCACACAAGCAAGCCGACGACTACGCGAGCTCGCTGACCGGGGCGGTGAAGAGGAGCTCCTCGGAGGGGGTCGGCATGCTGTACTCGATCTGGACGGATCTCCTCGGCAGGGGAAACGCCTGCGGGCCGCATCGGGTGCTCTACCCTTCCCTGGCCGACTGCGACATGTGCATCAAAGAGTTCGGAGGGGGCGGCGGGACGAGGGCCGAGGCAATAAGAGAGGTGGCCCAGGCGGTCAAGATCCTGGAGGGTTCAGTCAATTTCGTCCAGGTCATGCCGGAGGTGTCGGTGAACATAGCCTGCGTGGCAGGGGGAGCCGAGTCACCCGCTGACGTGGTGGCCATCCCGGGGAGAATTGTAAAGGTCAAGGGGAGGGCCAAGGCGATGCTCCCGCCTGAAGCAGGCGCTTCTGCCCACATGGCCAGGGTGCTACTCCTAGTGAAAGGCAGCCGATCGGACATCAGGGCATGCGTCAACCTGAGGTTTGACCGCAGGATGGGAGAAGCCGTCAAGAAGCTCGGCCTGCGCACCATGCGGCTCAAGAACTATCCAGACACGGGGGACGATCCGACCATCGGAGCCCTCGAACGGTCCCTGAAGTCGAGTCCCGGGCGGTTCGATGCCCTTGTCGACGAGGGAGGAAGCGGCATCGAGCCCAACCTGTACCTCTTCTCAGACAGCGCGGGGGGAGCTGCAGAAGAGGCACTCGAGGTAGCCGACGCGTACTCAGCGGTTTAGGGCCTTGATCTTTTCAGGTTCCCTCTCCGTCTGACGAGCGCGCTTCACGCACGCCTCGACGAAAGCCACGTAGATAGGCTCCGGCCTCTCCGGCCTGCTGACGTATTCCGGGTGGTACTGCGTCCCCATATAGAACGGGTGCCCTTCGAGCTCCATTATCTCAGCCCTCCTCCCATTGTCGCTGAACGCCGTGTACCTCATCCCCTTCTCCTCGAACTTCTTCAGGTACGCCTGGTTGAGCTCGAACCTGTGCCTGTGCCTCTCCCTTATCTTGTCTGCCTTGTAAATGTCGAATGCCCTGCTCGGCCGCTTGATGTGCACGTCGTGCCCCCCAAGCCTCATCGTCCCGCCCAGGTCAGTGACGGCCTTCTGCTCCGGGAGCAGGTCGATAACGGGGTGCGGGGTCGTTGGGTCTGCTTCCGTGGTGTTCGCCCTTTTCAACCCCAGTACATGCCTGGCGAATGAGACGCTCGCCAGCTGGAAGCCAAAGCAGAGGCCCAGGAAAGGTATGCCCGCAGTCCTGGCCTTGTTGGCCGCGGCGATCTTGCCTTCGATCCCCCTGCTTCCGAAGCCCTGCGGCAGCACGACGCCGTCGTACCCCTCCATCAGGTCAAGCTTCGATTCGTCCTTCTCTATCTCCTCTGACTCTATCCATGATATCCTCGTGCTCGCGCCGTTGACTGCGCCCGCGTGCGACAGCGCCTGGTTCACGCTCACGTAGCTATCCGCCAGGTTGGCGTACTTTCCAACCATCGCTATCCTGATAGTGGTGTGGTGGTCGACGAACCTGTCGGCGACTGCGTTCCATCCGCCCATGTTCAGCCTCGACCGGACACCCAGCTGCCTGTGGATAGGTTTCATCACCCCTTCCCTTTCAAGGAGGCGCGGAACCTGGTAGATCGTCTCCACGTCCGGGTCTGACACCACGCTCTCTAGAGGGACGCTCGTGAAGAGGGAGATCTTGTCCTTGGCGTCTTGAGGAAGGGCCCTCGTCCCGCGTATGACAATTATGTCAGGCTGGATGCCTATCCTCCTCATCTCCTGGACGCTGTGCTGGGTCGGCTTCGTCTTCATCTCCCCGACCACCGAAAGCTCAGGGGCGAGGCTGACGTGCAGGAAGAGAGTCTTCGACGTCCCCTCCTCCATCCTCATCTGGCGGAACGCCTCGAGAAAAGGAAGGCTCTCGATGTCCCCGACCGTCCCCCCGCACTCCACGACCAGGATGCCGACCTTCTCCTTCTCGGCTATTTCCCTTATCCGACGCTTTATCTCGTCGGTTACGTGCGGGATTATCTGGACCGACTTGCCGAGGAAGCGTCCCCTCCGCTCGTCGTCTATCACCTTCTTGTAGATCTGCCCCGTTGTGATGTTGTTCGCTTTCGTAAGATCCCTGTTCAGGAAGCGCTCGTAGTTCCCCAGGTCCATGTCCGTCTCCCCTCCGTCGTCCGTGACGAAAACCTCGCCGTGGGTGTAGGGGTTCATCGTCCCGGCATCGAAGTTGAGATATGGATCTATCTTCAGGCATGTCACTTCGACGCCTGACAGCTGGAGAAGCTTCGCCACCGAGGACGTGATGATGCCCTTGCCGAGCCCCGACATAACTCCGCCGGTAACGAAGAGATACTTCGGCATGTAGCATCAGAGGAGCTTGCGTAATTAAGGGTTCCGAAGAATCCAGCGGCTAAGAGGCCTGCTGCGTTATCACAGCGAGGTCCGAAACGTCCACCAGTAGCTTGCTGACTCGCTCGAGGGAGGCAAGCGCCTCCGCAGTCCCCGCCCCGTCCCCGGTCGGCATCTTCGCTATGGCTTCGAGCTTCTGGGTGACTTCAAGCGAGAGCGAGTTCATCTGCCTGCTTATGGTCCTCTGCCTCCCGGCCCTCCTCGAAATGAAGCCCTGCACCGCGAGGTCGTTCATCGTCGCCAGCTTCGCTACGCACGAGGAGTACTCCCTGGACAGCTGCTTCGGAAGTGCCTGCCCTAGGAGCTTGTGAGAGAGCTCGGACGTCGCGTCCCCTATGCTCTCCAGGAAGCTGGCGAGGACCCTGTAGTCGAGGAGGTCCACCGGAGAGAGCCCGTACCTTTCGGCGACCTCCGGCCTGACCACCGCCGCCCTGGTCGCCCTCACGAGCAAGAAATACAGCCTGTCCACTTCGTCGTCTCGCTCCCCCGCCAGGGCGAGCAGCTTCCTGTCTCCCTTGGCGAGAGCCTCCGCCATGTCCTTGAGCATCCCGTCAAGCAGTCCGGACATCCGCAGGACTATCCTCTCGGGTATTATCGCGGTCGGTTCGAGCAGGAACTGCATCGTCATGCGCTTCGCTGCCTCGTCCATTATCTCGAGTCCCACGAGCCTTCCTATCGCCGCCTTGATCCCAGCCCTGTCCTCTCTCGAGATCACTCTGGCCCCGACCACCTTGATGACGTCGTACCCCAGCAGATAGGCCCCTGTCACGTCGTTGGAAACCTGGCTGACGTCCTCGCCTGGATACTCCACGACCACCTGCTTCGGCTCCTCCTGCCCTCCCTGCAGCGGCTTGACCATCAGCTTCCCGGGAGAAAGCTCTTCGACCGATAGCGTGTCCCCTTTCCTGACCCCGTTCTTCTTCACCCATTCCTTGGGGAGAGAGACGAGGATCGTCCCTTCCCCCATCTCAATCGCCTTACGGGCTGGCACGTCTATAGAGCCCGAACCCTATCTCTAAAACCCTTCCAGCCTATCCCGCAAGCTCGTAGGGGCCCGCTCCGACCAGTCGAAGGAGGTCCGATGTGGAGATCCTGAAGACTGAATTGGGCGTCCCCGCCGCGGCCCAGACATGGCTGAACCTGGCAAGGGAGGTGTCAGGGAGGACGCGGACCCCCTCCCTGTGAGGGAATGGGGGGACCCCTCCGACGGGGAACCCCGTCCGCTCCCTGACCTCGTCGGGGGTCGCGGTGCGCATCGGCTCTCCCATCAAACCTGACAGTTTCGATTGTCCCACCCGCCTGTCCCCTGATATGGTCACCACCGCTGTCATCCTCCCGACGAATACCACGCTCTTCGCTATCTCCGCGATCGTGCATCCGAGGGCTGAAGCGGCGAGCGAGGAGTTCCTGGTGCTCTCCCCGAAGTCCCTTAGTTCGAAGGCCGCGCCTGACCTCGTGAGAAAATCTACGACGCGCTCCCGGCTTCCCACTTCGAAGGCCCTACTGGGTCTGGGCGGGCTTGTTTACCTGCTTGTTTACCGCGTCTGCGAGGTAATGGCCGCGCAGGGTCACCTTGGCGCTGGTCACCCCCTGGACGGAAAGGAGCCCCGCCTTGATGTCGCTCGCAATCTTGAGGGCGAATACAGGGGGGCAGAAGGGAGCCGTGAGATGAAACTCTAGGTCGACTGACCCGTCCGATACCGTCATCCTGTCTATCAGCTTCAAGTCGGTAATCGGCCTCCCGAGCTCGGGGTCCATTATCTTCGACATGGCGTCGTTGATGGACGACTCGGTCACCTGAGACAAGGTTCTAGGAAGAAACGAGTCAACTGCTTATTTATCCGTTTGGAAGGCTCCCGGTCTCGAAGAGTTGTCTCTTTTCTCGTCATTCTTCGCATTCGACTTTGGGCTCTTCGTCGAAGCTTTCGTCCTCCTTTTCGCAGTCATCGACGCCGTCGGGACGGTGCCGATCTTCATCGGCCTGACAGAGGGCATCTCCGAAGGCAGGAAAAGGATAGTCAAGGAGGCGGTCATCATCTCGGCGGCCATCCTGGTGGTGTTCGCGCTCTTCGGTTGGCTCATCTTCGACATATTCGGGATAACGGTCGATGACTTCCGCGTCGCCGGGGGGATCATACTGTTCATCGTGGCCGTGGACCACCTCAGGGGGGAGAAGGACCGCACGAGGGGGCTGCAGCCGTCAGAGATAGCCGCCTTCCCGCTCGCCACCCCGCTGCTCGCGGGCCCCGGTGCGATATCCACGGTCATCATCATCTCCGCCTCGCCCTACAGCCCGTTCCTGGCCCTGGTTGTCGTCGCGCTGAACACCTTCCTGACGTACCTCATTCTGTCCAGCTCCGACTGGGTGAGGAGGTTCCTCGGCACGAACGGGACCATAGCCCTTTCCAGGATCACAGCCCTCCTCATAGCCGCGCTGGCCGTTTCCTTTGTCATCGTCGGGTTGACCGACGTCATCGCCGGAATCAGGTGAGGCAGGGTGGCGAAAGCGGTTCGGCTCAGGATAGAGGGCATCGTCCACGGCGTTTCTTTCCGCTCGAGCATGGCCAGGCTCGCCACCGATCTCGGGGTCCGTGGGTGGGTGAGGAACCTCCCCGACGGCTCGGTGGAGGCGTTCCTGGAGGGGGACGAGCGGGACGTGAAGAGGGTGCTCGACTGGGCCCGCTCCGGTCCTCCCCGCGCGCGCGTCGACAGGTTGTTGGTGGAGGCGACCGCTCCGCGGAACCACCGTGACTTCAGGATCCACGGCTAGAAGCAAACAAGGGAGTCCCTACTGGTGAGACAGCCATAGCGCTTCGAGCTCTGGGTTCCTCAGGACAGCGATGACCTCGTCCCCGAACTGGCTTGCCGTCGCTCCGTCAGGCCGCCCAGTGATGACAGACTTCTTTTCGTAGAGGGCGCAGACGTCAAGCGCCATCCCCAGGCGCCGTCCCTGCTTCAGCATCCCGACGTGCTCCAGCATCATGACGGAGGCCCTCATCAGGCTGAGCGGGTCGGCGTAGGCGCCCCTTCCCTCCGTCATCATCCTGGGAGCCGAACCGTGGATCGCCTCAAACATGCCGAACTTCGCGCCGATGTTGGCGCTTCCGGCCGTCCCGACGCCCCCCTGGATCTCTGCTGCCTCGTCTGTGACGATGTCCCCGTAGAGGTTCGGGAGGACGACGACTTCGAACTCGCGCCTCCTCTTTTCATCGATGAGCTTGGCTGTGAACACGTCGACGTACCACCCGTCCCACTTGATCTCAGGGAATTCGGCCGCCACCTTCTTCGCCGTCTCAAGGAACAGGCCGTCCGTCGTCTTGATCACGTTGGCCTTGGTCACGACGGTGACTTTCTTCCTCCCGGTCTTCTTCGCGTGCTCGAAGGCGAGTCTGATTATCCTCTCGGCCCCGGGCCTGGTGATCACCTTGAAGTCTACGGCGAGCTGGGGCGTCACCATCAGCCCCCGGCTCCCGAGGACGTATTCTCCTTCGGTGTTCTCCCTGAAGAAGACCCAGTCTATGCCCAGGGACGGCACCCTGACTGGGCGGACGTTCGCGAAGAGGTCGAAGGTCCTCCTGATTGCGATGTTGGCGCTCTCGATGTTGGGCATGCCGCTCCCTTCCTCGGGCGTGGTGGTCGGCCCCTTCAGCAGGACGTGGCACTTCTTGATCTCTGCGAGGACTTCGTCCGGAAGGGGCTTCATCTGCCTGATCCTGTTCTCGATGGTGAGGCCCCCGATTTCCCTTATCTCTACCTTCCCAGTCCTGATCTCCTCCTTGAGGAGCTGCTCTAGGACCCTTTTCGTCTCCTTGGCTATTATGGGGCCTATCCCGTCCCCACCTATGACGCCTATTACGAGCTTGTCCAGCTTCGTATAATCGAGCCACTCGACTTGCTTTCCTATCCTTTCGGAGCGGTCCACCTGTTCCTGCAGGAGTCCGCGAAAGTGGGCGAGCGCCGCGTCAAAGGATCTTCCCGGTCCTTCCATCATGATTCGAGCCCTGATTAGGGCATTAAAGGATGCTCCCGAATTGATTCAACATGCCGGCAATTCAGGTGCCGCGCCGCTTTGTTGCCTTCTCGAAAGTGCTCGAAGCACCGGCAGCGCCACTGCTGTCCCTGCAAGTGTGAGAAACACCCTCTCAGCCGGGTACAGGAAGAACACCGTCGACCAGTACGCGCCTACAGACCCGGCACCGAAGAGGATTCCTTGGCTAAGGTAGACGTATTCAGTGAGTATCCCTCCCATGATGTGCCCGGCCATGGTTGAAGCGAACACCACGGAGCCTACGAAGACCCAGCTCAGCCTCTGGATCCTCCTACTTGATTCCAGGTAGAGCGCCGCGGCCAGTATTACAACGGAGGCGGCGTGCATCCAGACGAAAGGGACCGGGACGCTTCCGACGTCCACAAGCCATGCCGAGGAAGGACCGACAAGGAATATCAGGATCAGGGCACCCGAGAACAGGACTGCCGACTTCCTTCTGCCAGTGAACGCAAGGCCTGCGGTGATAACCGCCGCCAAGTCAATCAGGAAGTCAAGGCCCAGGAAAACTACCGGTCTCCCCAAGCCGAAATCGAGGACGACACCGATGACCACAGCCACTCCCCCCAGAGGGCCCAGGATCACCCCAATCAGGGGGCTGATGGCTTCTCTGAGAGTGATGAAGCTAGATATCCCTACGAGTCTTGATATGGGGACCAGCCCAAGGACCGCGTAGAGTGCGGCCAGGACTGCCGTGCTTGCCACAAGGAACGAGCGGCGCCTGCCCCCGAACAACCGAACCGTTCCCTTCCCATCGTTCTTAACACTTTCACCAATGCCCCTCCCCGTTAACGTTTTTAGCGCAACCCGGATGGACTTGCCTCGATGGCTGCCCAGGACCGCGACATGAAGAAGGCGGCCGAGCTCAAGCTCTGGCTGGAAGACAGGATAGCGCAGCTCCAGGACGAAATCGAAAGGCTGAGCGAGACATTAGGGTACGTCGACACGACGCTCCGCGCTTCGACATTCAAGCAGGCAAGCGACATGATGGCAGAAGCCAGGGAGGCGCCTGAGACAAGGGAGCTGAAGCGAGACAAGGGAGGTCAGGTGATAGCGAAGGCGTCGATAACCTCGGACGCAGTAGCGATTGAGCCGAGCAGCGGCGTCGTCCTGAAGTCGTCGACCCCGCCATTCAAGTCCTTCCTCCTTGGGAAGATACTCCAGGGGATGAAGGCGAAGGACGAGGAGCTCGCAAAGTCAGGGAAGCTGGCGAAGGGGGCTGAGCTGAAGTACGACGTCGACGAAGCGAACGGCAACATAGTCAAGGTCGTTATCGAAAACTATCGAGAGAAGGCCCGGCTCAACGAGATACTCAGCACCGTTTCCTGGACCTTCTCGAGGATGCTGGAGAAGTAATTCTAGCCTTCCTCCACCTGCTTGGCTGTGGGAGGCACGAGCTCGTCGCTCTCGAGATAGATGTTCGCCGCCCTGTTCGCGAATTTGAGCCTGTCGACCTCGTCCATCCCCTTGAGCCTGCCATAGATCGCGCCGGCGTCCCAGACGTCCCCCGCGCCCGTGAGCCTTCGGTGCTTCTTCCTCCGGACCGGGGCGCTCGACACCCTCGTACCTTCGCTGGTGTAGGACTTCTCCACCGCGTGGAGGTCGAAGGTCACCCCCAGGGCACCTGCCAGGCTCCTGCAGACGTCTGTCAGGCGATCGGAGTAAACCCCGACCGCCTTCGCGGATTCGACGCTCTCGTGCTGGTTCATGCTGATCCAGTCGACGAGCCTTTTCTTGGGGATGGTCTCCAGTAGCTCCATGAACTCGGGCATCCTGTCCCTGAAGTCGGCAGGGTCGAAGAAGATCGCCTTCTCGTTCCCGAGGCGCTTCCGGAGCCCGACCAGAAGTTCGGTCCCCCGCAGGTTCGCCGCCCAGTTAACAGAACAGACCACCCTTGACTTCTCCAGAGCAGACCAGTCTCTTTCATCGAGGCGAGAGGGCCCGAAATCGGAGGCACCCCTGGTGTCTCCGAGCATCACGTTTACCTTCTCTTCGAACGCCACCGTGAGCCCCGCCGGCAGGGGCTTGACCCTCACCTCCGCGTTGAGACCTTCGAAGCTGCGCCTGAGGAGGGGCTCGTGCGTCCTGTCGCTGTGCGTGATTAGGAGGGTCCTCAGCCCGAGCCTGGAGAGCGCGTGGGCGAGGTTGACGGCGTTCCCCCCTCTCACCTCTTCCTGAGCGATCCCATGCACGCCCCCGCCGCCGGACCCCGCTTTCTCCGCCACCTTCCCGATGATCCCGTCTAGTGAATCCACATGCACCAGCCTGTCGACAAAGAAGTCGTGCATCACCGCGACGTCGAATTTTCTGGCCAATTCACTTCAGTATCTTGATGCTGCGGACGACCATCAGGCCATGCAGCTCCTCCATTGCCTGGCCCGTGATCTGACCTTCGACGACGAGGGTCAACTTCGCATCCGGGACCATCTCAGGGTCCTCGGCCACGGCTTGCCTTACGACCATCCCGTGCCGGGACAGGATTTCCGCTACCACTGCCATCACCCCCGGCGACTTCGGGTCCGCCTCCACCACGATGGCGGAGTACCCGAGGAGAGACACCAGGTCGACCAGGCTCGTCCCCAAGGGCTTCGTCTTGGAGAATATCGAGTAGAGATATTGGCTGGTCCGGATCTGATGCGCCGTCTGCTTCACCACCCTCCTATCCACCCCGACCGCCCTGGCGACAGCGAGATAGTCCACCTCGATGTCACCGACGTAGATCTTTTCATCGTCGGACACCCTCATCCCGCACTCTATCATCTTCCTGACGACCGCGGGACGCACCACCTGCCTCTCGAACTCGGCCTTGATCTGGGGCCACATGACACCGTGTACCGAAGTGTGCTTTCTTGAGCGTTTCCAGCCAAACCCCGAACGAAGAGCACGTTCACAGTTGTGCACGATGGAATATATCTGTCACGGAACCGCCCCATACCATGAGCAGGACCCAACTCAAAGCCGTCCTCTCACAGGACAAGCTGCCTTCGGACTACTACAACATCCAGCACGACCTCCCGGAACCACTCCCTCCCCCCCTCGACCCGAGCACAACGAAGCCCATGGCACCGGAGCCGCTCCTGCGCCTCTTCGCAAAGGAGTGCGTGATGCAGGAAGTGTCCACCCAGGAGTTCATTCCAATCCCCGACGAGGTGAGGGAAGCCTACCTCCGTCTGGGGCGCCCCACCCCCCTCTACCGCGCCACGAGGCTCGAGCAGAAGCTGAAGACGCCTGCCAAGATCTACTTCAAACGAGAAGACCTCAACCCGACGGGGAGCCACAAGCCCAACACAGCCATAGCCCAGGCCTACTATCACAAGAAGGAGGGCACCGAACGGCTTGCCACGGAGACAGGGGCCGGCCAGTGGGGGAGCGCTCTAGCTCTGGCCACGGCGCTCTTCGACATCGACCTGACCGTCTACATGACGAGGAGCAGCTACGACCAGAAGCCCTACAGGCGGACGCTGATGGAAGTCTACGGCGCCGAGGTTTACGCGTCGCCCAGTTCAAGAACCAATGCAGGCAAGAAGTTCATCCAGCAGGACCCCAACCACCCAGGAAGCCTGGGCATAGCCATCAGCGAGGCGATAGAGGACTGCGTCACCCACGACAACACCAAGTACGCCCTAGGGAGCGTGCTCAACCACGTCCTCACCCACCAGTCGGTAATCGGGCAGGAGGCGAAGCTCCAGATGGAAGAGTTCGGGGACGACCCCGACTACATCGTCGGATGCATCGGGGGCGGGAGCAACTACGCCGGCCTCGCCTACCCGTTCATGCGGGACAAGCTCCGGGGCAAGAGCGGAGCAGAGTTCGTGGCCGCCGAGCCCAAGGCCGTCCCGTCCACAACGCGGGGCTCATACAGGTACGACTTCGCCGACGCCGCTGAAACGACACCTCTGATCAAGATGCACACCGTCGGGCACACCTACCAGTGCCCCCCCATCCACGCAGGCGGGCTGAGATACCACGGCAAGGCTCCGTCCATGTGCATGCTAATCGACAAAGGGTACATGCGCAGCGTCGCCTACTCACAGAACGAGATCATGGAGGCGGGCATCCTCCTTGCCCAGACGGAGGGCATAGTGGCAGCGCCCGAAACCAACCACGCTGTGAAGGCAGCCATAGACATCGCTCTGGAGTGCAAACGGAAGGGTGAGGAGAAGACCATCCTCTTCAACCTCAGCGGGCACGGCCTCCTCGATCTGAAGGCATACGAGGACAAGCTAGCGAACAAGCTAGTCGACTACGAGCCCGACGATCGGGCCCTCAGCCAGGCACTGGAAGCGGTTCCCGTCGTCCGCTAGACTGCGGAAGTCAGCCGCGCTGGTGCGCGGCCATCCCCACTTTTACCCGTAGGCGCGCGTTATCGTGACACCTTCGATGAGCATCCAGGGACAGAGCGTAGGAGTGTCCACCTCCCACCATTGGATCCACTCTCTCTTTTTCGAGAGCAGCCTCACTGACGAGAAGAGCCTCTGGAGGTCGTCCCCTGCCCTCATCCCCTTCAACGACTTCACGACCCTGCCCCCCTCTACGAGGTACGCCCCGTCCCGGGGGACGGTCGAGAACTCGCCTGTCCTGTAGTTCTTGAACCGCGTGTACCAGTTGCTCGTCAGTATGATCCCCTTCTTCATGCCCTTGACCATCTCCTCGTAGGAAGCATCACCCGCTCCGACCTCCAGGTTCCAGGGGTGGGGGGAGACGAAGCCGGCGCTCCCTGTGCTCTTCACCTTCCACTTCTTCGCAGTCGTCAGGTTGTGGAGGTATCCCAGAAGGACCCCGGACTCGATTATCTTGTTAGAACGCGTCTTGACCCCCTCGTCGTCGAATACCCTCCCTCCCAGGCCGCCTCCGGTCACCCCGTGGTCGGTCAGGCTGAACGATTTTGCTGCCACCTCCTTCCCCACCTTCTCCGCGAGATAGGATGTCCCTGCGTCGACGGAGAACGCAGACGCCGCCCCGGCTACAGTCTCCACCAGGTTGGACGCCACGGTGGGGCTGAGTAGCACCTCGTACTTTCCCGCCTCGGGCTCGGAAGCCTCCCGCATCGACCTCGCCCCTTCCCCGGCTCTCCTTCCCGCTTCTTCTGGGTCGAAATCTGAAAGGCAAGGGGAACAGGACAATCCGTGCCCGCTCCCTTCATTCTCTGCGAAGGACCTGATGTTGAGGGTGATCGCTGTCCTCGAATCGGTCCCCCTGGTCCCCGCTGACGTGAGGATGGCGATGGTCCCGCTGCCAGCGCTTATGACCCCCGCCGACCTCTTCCCTCCGGCCGAACTGGCGGAGTCGATGGCCGTCTTCGCCAGACCTGGGAGCTGGTCGTCGGCGTCTTCCAGCTTCCTGTCGAAGCCGAGCCTGCTGGGGGAGAACCTGGTGGGCCTCTCGGGGAGGGGGGCGTACTCGGATTCGGGGAGCCCCTTCATCGAGGCGAAGAGGTCTCGGACGAACTTCAAGACCGCCGCCTTCTCGAGGTTGGAGGTCGAGGCTATGGCCTTCCTCCTGTCCTTTGCGAGATAGACCGTGAGCTCCGCCTCTTCGACCCTGTTTACGACAGTGGCCGAGTTGTTGGCGAACCTGATCATGCTGTCCGCTGTCCTGGCGCTCAGGGCTACCGCGTCGTCGACTCCCAGTCTCTTGGCGGCCGAGACCGCCGTCTCGTTCAGCTCATCCAGGTCCATGGTGTTCATCTCGATCCCAGCCTTATCCCCGAAAGGAGGGTCTCAGGTCCCCCCGTCCAGACCGGGGCAGACTGCATCGGGTCCCCCTTGCCGCAGTTCGCTGCCTCGAAATCCATGTGCTTGCTGCGCGCCTTGACGCTCCCCCAGAGCTTGGGGGTCGTGATCTCGAGCACCGGGGACTTCACCAATCCCCTGAGCTCCCCATGTTCGATTAGATACGCCTCCAGGGCGACGTACCTCTGGTTCAGCCTCTTGTCGTCTATGTTCCATTCCGTGAACGACTTGAAGAAGACGCCGTGCCTGACCTCTTTGAAGACCTCCTCGGTGGAGTAATCTCCTGGCTCGACAAACGTGTTCGACATCCGGATTATCGGCTCCCTGTCGAAGGACACGCTCCTGGCCGCCCCGTTGCTGCGCAGGCCGAAAGCGCCAGCTGTCGTCCTGTTCTGAAGGAACTCGTTGATCACTCCTTCCTTTATCAGAAAGCGCTTCTTCGCCTCCACCCCTTCGTCGTCCACTGGTATGAACCCGTTCGAATGCAACAGGGTCGGGTCATCGCTGACGTTCGCCTCCGGGCTGCCTATCTTCCGGCCCAGGCTGTCCTCCTTCAGGTACGACTCCCCCGCCTGGGCGCCTTCACGCCCCAGCACCCTGTCCGCCTCCTGGGGATGGCCGACCGATTCATGGGCCGCGATGCCTGAGAGTTCGGGGCTCAGTACGACGTCTACCTCGTCTCTGGGTGGCTTCTCCGCCGTTTTCAGAACCCTCCCCATTGCTTTGGCCTCCTCCTCCACCCTGTCGACAAGCTTCACCCGCTTCACCACCTCCAGGCCGCCTGTCTCCCCCTGCTGGATGAACCTCTGAGCCGTAGCCCCCCCTTCCACGGCCGTGAGGGAGCCTGCGAACCCGACCCTCGGGATCCTCCCTTCTACCCTTGCACCGTCGCTGTTGACGTAATATCTCCCCTCGAGCTCAGCCCCAAGGTAGAGAAGTCGCCCTGGCAGCTTCACTCCCGGCCTGCCGTCGGCTATCCTTCCCTCGATTTCAAGCAGAACACCCCTTAGCCACTCCGCGTCGGCGTCTTCGACCTTCCTCGTCTCCGGCGGTGCCCATCGCCGCCGGACCGGCTTCGAATCGTCGAGCAGCACCGGTCTCTCTAGATATTGAGACGACGCATCCGCAAGCTTGACCGCCTTCCGGGCGAGCTCCCTTATGGAAGACCTGGCCATGGAGTTTGTGGCGGCGAAACCCAGGGCCCCCTTCGAGACGACCCTGATGCCTATGCCATACCCTTCCCCGAAAAAAGAGGGCTGCGGCTCCCCGTTCTTGAGCACGAACATCCTTTCCCATGTGCTCTGCACCCTCGCCTCCGCATAGGCAGCCCCAGCCACCCGGGCCGTGGCGACCGCCAATTCTGCCAGGTCCTTGGCTCTTTCGCTCCCCATCGTCGCGCGAGCAATCGGGATGTTATTTCTGGCTTTTCGAGTTTGTCCCACTAGGCGCTTACCGAGATCGGCTTCCCCTTCACGGGGAGCTCGAGGTCCCACTTCCTGGACTTGAACTCCCTGAATAGAGCCGGATGCTCGGTGTGCACCGGGACCACCTTCTTCGCAGAAATCCCGTCCACCAGCTCCTCCACCTCCTTCCTTGGCGCGTGCCCCGAAGCGTGGAGCTGCGAATACCTGAAACCCACGTGCTCTATCCAGTTCCTGATTATCGACTCCTCCTTCTCTCCTTCTTCGTTGTACGCCTCCGTGGCAGCGTGGATGTACGTCCCCCCTTTCTCCGGCCTAATGTCGATGAGCTCTGGGAAGTTCCTTGCCTCGAGGTGGAGGAACACCTCCCCCTGCTTCTTCCTCACCTGTTCCGCGTCGACCCCCCGGCCGACGAAGGGCCTCTCCCAAGCGTAGTAGTCAGAGTCGTCGAGCCTCCCTGTCTTCTTCCTGCGCAGGTAGACGTCCACGTCCCTTCCTACGCGGGGCACCCGGAGACTCTTGTCTGCCTTGAGCCTCTCAAGCAGGATGGCTATCTTCATCGAGACCACCAACCTTCGCCCCGAAACCTCGCACGCGTGATAGAACGTGTTTATCCTGTCGACGTCGTTCCCCCTGAAGGTCGAAAAGACGAGAGCCTTCGTCCCCTCCACCATCCTAGTTGCTTCGTCCAGCACTGCCTTTTCGCTCATGTTCGTCTTCTGGTCTTTCTCGCTCACCCTGGTCCCCTCGGTGAGGAGCAGGCTGGGCTTTTCCGATCTCGCGCCTTCGACGAAGTCTCTTGTCATGGACCCCGCCGGCCCGTGGAATCGGAAGTCTCCGGTGTAGGCCAGCGTCCCACCTTTGGTGTGGATCACGAACCCGTAGGCTCCTGGAATGGAGTGGTCCACGTGGATCGGGACGAACTCCATCGACCCCACCCTGAACCTGTCCCCCGTCCTGAACTTCCTTATTGCGTGGCCGTCCAACGGAGACCCTGACGATTCGCTGTAGGCGTCATGGATGAGCGTGGTCGTCTCCCCGCAGTAGACCGGTATCTTCGGGTCGGTATATCCGATCCTCCCCGTATGGTCCCAATGGTAGTGGCTGAGGATGACGGCGTCCACCTCAGGTTCGGCGTACTTCACCTCGGTGTTCTGCAGCGCCTTCTCGGAATAGAGCCCCTTCATCTCTGGCAGGAGCCCGAACTCGAAAAGGTCCCCGGCGCCGTTGACCCCTCTAGGGGATATGGTCGAGTCGAAGTAGTCTGCGCCGTCGGCGAACCCCGCGCCGAAGTCGAGCAGCACCCTCGCCCCCTCGTCTTCCAGGAGAAACTTGTTCCCCCCTATCTCCCCTACACCGCCATAGCAGGTGACCTTCGGCAGCACGGTGAGCGACGGCCCCGCAACCTACTTAATGGTTGCAACGTTTCAAACCAGACAAGGAATAAATACGAACTTCGAAGGTGAGCATCGGGTTGGTTTCTTTCTCGCCAGTCCTGCTGGCGTCCGGCTCGGACACCCTGACAGCCATCGCGATACTTGTCGTGGCCCTCGGTTTCGTCGGGCTGGCGATCCTGATACTTTTTTCGAAGAAGAAGATCTAGGTCCGCCATGGCAATCGCAGCCATCTTCGACATAGATGGCACCCTGGTCACCTTCAAGTTCGACGTCCAGGGGACGAGGAAGGCGCTGATAGACGAGCTGAGCTCTCGGGGCGTCGATACCGAAGGCATCGACCTGAGCACACCGACCCAGATGATCCTCGACGCAGCAAAGTCTCGGATGGGCCCTGCCGGCCAGGAGGGTTTCGAATCATATAGGCGGAGGGTGTTCGCCATACTGGACTCGTTCGAACTGGAGGGCGCGGCGTCTACTATTCCCCTCCCTGGCGTGAACGAAGCCCTTGAAGGGCTGAAGTCAAGCGGCGTCAGGCTTGCGGTCCTCACCAACAGCGGTCGGAAGCCCGCCTCCGAGGCGCTGGGGCGCGCTGGGCTTTCGGGGCTTTTCGAGTTCGTCATCACCAGGGACGACGCCGACACCATGAAACCAAAGCCCGAAGGGCTGCTGAAGGCCGTCAACCTGCTCTCGCTTCCGAAGGGGGATGTCTGCTACGTGGGGGACAGTCCTTTCGACATCGCGGCCGCCAGGGGGGCGGGGATACGCGTCGTGTCCATCGCGACAGGAAACTATTCGATGAACCAACTGAAGGACGCGGGGGCAGACTACGTGATATCATCCCTCTCAGAGCTCGGGGCGGTCCTGGGAGTCCAGCCAAAATAACAGCTCAGCGAGGGTCCTGCGGGTTGCACCTCGGGGATCGGGAGTTGGAAGCGCTGAGGTCAGTGTGTGACACGTTTTTCCCAGCCATCCAGGATGGCGGCCCCCTTTACCGACGCAGCGCTTCTGAGCTTCACATTTCCGAAATGCTGGCGGACGCGGTCCAGCACTCGCTCCAGCCGGGCAACGCGAAGGACTTCCGCAGGGTCGTCTCCGTGTTCGAGAGCCCCGCGTACAACCTGATCCTCTTGAGGAGGTGGGCGCGATTCTCCGCTCTCGGCCCCGCCGCCAGGGAGAGGTACCTCCAGTCCTGGCGGGACAGCCCAATCCCTCTGAAGAGGACTGCCTTTCAGGCGCTCAAGAGGCTCACCCTCTTCCTCGCTTATGCGTCCGTGGACGAGCAGGGTCATAACCCCAACTGGGCTGACATCGGATACCCCGGTTCGCACGGCGACCCCCCGGTCCCGGTCCCCGACAGGCTCCGCCTGAAGCCGCTTTCAATCACCTCGGATGCGAAGCTCGCCTGCGACGTGGTGGTGGTCGGGTCCGGCGCGGGGGGGAGCGTCATCGCAGACACCCTTGCTGGCTACGGCTATGACGTGATAGTGCTCGAGCAGGGGCCCTACGAGACTTCGGAGACGTTCAGGCAGAACGAGATGAGGATGATGCAGAAGCTCTTCCAGCAGAGCGGGACCGCTGCGACCAAGGACCTCTCCTTCGTCCTGCTGGCAGGGAGGGGGGCAGGGGGCGGGACCACGGTGAACTGGAACACGTGCCTGAAGCCGCCCCTCCGCGTGCTCTCGGAATGGGAGAACGATTTCGGGATCGACGGCGTCGCGGGCCCGGGCTTCGCCTCGTACCTCGACGAGGTGTGGCGGGCCATGGAGGTGAACCCCTCAGAGAGCCAGAGGAACGGCAACAACCAGGTCCTCTGGGACGGCTGCCGTGCCCTCGGATACAAGGAAGGCTCCGACTATCACCTGATAGAGAGGAATGCGGTGGGGTGCGAACAGAGGTGCGACTACTGCACCTACGGGTGCATCTACTCGGCGAAGAGGTCGACAGCCATGAACTATCTCCCCTCGGCCCAGGGAAGGGGGGCCAGGTTCGTCTTTGACTGCCGCGCCGAGCGCGTCGTCATAGAAGGGGGGGAGGCCAGGGGGGTCGTCGCCACCTGCCAGTCCGGGGGCAGAGCCCTCAGGCTCGAGGTGTCTTCGAGGGCGGTGGTGGCCGCCTGCGGGGGCATCGAGACCCCTGCGCTCCTTCTCAGGTCGGGGGTGAAAGACAGGAACGTCGGGAAATATCTCCGCCTCGACCCGACCGCTGCGGTCGGCGGCATATTCGAGAGGCCAATCGAGCCATGGAAGGGTCCGCCCCAGACGGTCGCGGTGTGGAAGTTCATCGACCTGGACGGCACCTATCATGGGTTCTGGGTCGAGGCGGCCCCAGCCCATCCGGGGCTGTTCGCCCTCTCGATCCCGTGGGTCAGCGGAAGGCAGCACAAGGACTTCATGCGGGACTACTACTCCCGGTCGTCAGCTTCGATCGTCCTCGTCAGAGAGAGGAGCTCGGGGGCGGTGTCCATAGACAAGGACGGGTACGGGTCGGTCACCTACGACCTGGAGCGGCCTGACAAGGATACCCTGATCCGAGGCATGGAAGAAACGGCAAGGATCATCGCGGCGGCAGGCGGGAGAGGGGTATGGACCACGCACAACGACCAGGTGTTCGCCGGGGACGGCAAGAGCCCCCTCAAGCCCGGAGACCTGGACGCCTTCTCAGCCCTTTTGAGGAAGAAAGGAGTGCAATACAACAGGATGATGCTCTACAGCGCCCACATAATGGGGTCCTGCAGGATGAGCGCTGACCCTTCCCTTGGTCCGACCTCCCCCTCGGGGGAGCTTCACACGGTGAAGAACCTCTTCGTAGGGGACGCATGCGTCTTCCCCACCACCCCCGCGGTCAATCCGATGATCTCCATAATGGCCATGTCGAGGAGGACGGCAGAATCCATAAAGACGGCCCTCCAGAGTCGTTGAACGTTCTCCCATGGCAGCGAAACCCGCTACTCCTCCGTTCTATATCGTCGGCCTCCCCGAGGAACCCATCGAGGCCGACGAAGCGAAGATGAAGTTCGAAAAACTCTCGGCAGAGCTCTACAGGGTCTATCCCTTCATCGAGGAGATAAGGGCGGTCGTAAAGTCGAAGAAGCCTGGAAAGGATCACGCCAGGTACGAAGTTTCCGTCGAGGTCTTCACTCCCAGGGAGAGGCACTCGTTCTCGGAGACCGGTTACAACATAGCAGCCGTGTTCGACTCCATGGGACCCAAGATGAAGAGGCTCCTCTCTTCGAAGCAGTCGAGGGTCACATCGACCCACGGGTCAACTCCGCGGAGAACAGACTAGGACGGGGATGCGGACCTGGCAAGCCTCCGGCTGTCCTCCTTGAGCTCTTCGACCTCCGCCTTGAGCTTCCGAAGGGCAGAAGACCGCTCTAGCCCCCCGCTAAGCTCGTAGTACGTCTCCAGCGCCTTCCTTCCTATGCCATGGTTTCTGTCCTTCCTGGAGACGTCCAAGAGAGCTTCGGCGAACCTGCCGTCTCCGAGCTCCCTGATGACTGTGGAGATCAGGTATTGCTTGACCCTGAACTCCTTGTCGCGCAGCATCCCCTTCAAAATTGGGAGCTCGTCCTCGGCTATCTTCCCCCTCGCCTTGATCGCCTTCAGTGCGCCTATCCTCATGCGGGTGGGCTTCCCGTAGGCGAGGTTCTCGTCTATGATCCCTTTCGATTCCTCATCCTTGAGCTTCCCCATCGCTTCGAGGCAAGCTTCGGCGAGCGTCTCGTTGGGGGAGTGCGTGCCCAACCCCTTCTTGAGGTATGGAAGTGCCCCCTCGGGCCAAGACTTTGCTACGGCGAGGGCCGCTTCGCACCTGACGTACGGGCTCGAGTCCTCCTCCAGCAGCCTGACGAGGACCTTCCTCGGCCTTTCGTCCTTGAAGCCCCCCAGCGCCTTCACGAGGCTCCTCCTCACGCGCCTGTGATCGGGGAGCCCGACCTCCAAGAGCGCAGCCAGCGCAGAGTCGCTCCCTATCTCCCCCAGGGCGCGAAGCGCGCACGACCGGACGTCCCAAAAGTCATCTCTCAGGGCTGCGTCTTTGAGCGCAGCTATGGCGCCGTCCGAGAGGGTCCTCCCCAGAGCAGTCGCGGCCTCGGCCCTGCTGAACGCGTCTTTGCTCTGCTGTAGCTGGTTCTTGAGGAGGCGCATGCTCTTTTCGAACCTGACCTTCTTCAGGAGCCACCTTTCTGGATCGAACTCGACGACTGTGGGTTTCTCCTCAAGAGTGAACACCATTGTCTGCTCGGGGGCGTCAAGGGTCGTCCTGAACTTCCTTCTCCTCCCGCCGACGTAGAAGACTATGTCGCAGGGGAGCTTGAAAATGGGGGTCCCGTCGGAAGTGTCCTGGGTCTGCTTCACGTGCAGCGTCGCCGCCTTGGCGCCATCGTCCCAGCTGTATTCCACCTGGAACTCTGGGTAGCCCGGCTTGAGGAAGGACTGCTCGATGAAATCTTCGAGGGACAGGCCGCTGGTCCCCTCCATAGATTTCCGAAAGTCGTCGGTGTCGGCGGACCCGCGAGAGTGCGCCTTCAGGAAGGAACTGATCCCCCTGAAGAAAGCATCGTCCCCCATAACGTATCTGAGCTCGTGGAGCATGGCCGCCCCCTTGCGGTAGAGCGTGTGGTCGAAGACGTCGTGGGGCCAGACGTAGTTCCTCTCGACTATGGGCCTCCTGTATTCGTCCTCGTCTTCTTCGAAGTACTCCGCCTCGCGGGCCCTCATCTGCCATCGCATGTGGTCCACCCCCCTCGTCCTTTCGAGGTAGAGGGACTGGAGGTATGTGGCGAATGCCTCGTTGATCCAGGCATGGCACCAGTCAGAGCAGGTGACGAGGTCGCCGAACCACTGGTGGGCGGCTTCGTGGGTCACGAGGTTCACTGCGTCGTTGAAGGGCGTGCCGTAGGACGGCTGGAAATCCTCCTCCGACCCGGCTTCGGGGTAGTAGTTCATGGCGAGTGTCGTGGCGTTGATGTTCTCCTCCCCCCCGGCTATGAAGTCCTCCACGGTGGTCTGGTCGTACTTCTCGTAGGGGTACTTCACCCCTGTCAGCTCCCCCAGCACCTGGATTATGCGCGGCGTCTCCCCGAAATATCTCAGCACATCCTCTCTCTTCGACTCTGGGAAGTTGTAGTGCAGCTTGATCCCGTCCACCTCCTGGGTGATTGCCCCGAATCGTCCGGCGATGAACGACGTCAGGTAGCTCGAGTGAGGGGTGTCCTCCTTCCAGTGGAAAGTCGTGATGTCCCCGGCATCCTTCGTGGAAATGAGCCTGCCGTTCGAGATCACTCTGAACCCCTTCGGCACGGAGATGATCGTTTCGCTCGTGGCCTTGTCCGCTGGATGGTCGTGGCAGGGGAACCAGAACCTCGCTGACTCCGGCTCGCAGTGCGTCCACGCCTGTACCTCCTTTTCGGGATGCTCTGCGTCAGGGCCCGTGAAGTAGAGGCCCTCCTTCGGGGATGCCCCGTATTCGACCCTGACGGAGCGGGTGTCCTTGCCTGGGTTCATGACGGCTTCGAGTTTCTCGCCGTCGTACTCAAAGTCCGCCTTGGCTCCATCGATCTGGCACGCCTTGATGTCGAGCTCGCCGGCGTCGAGGCGGATGCGATCGAGGGCCGGATCGAACGGGGTGATCTCCAGGGTGCACGACCCGGCTATGGACCTCCTCTCGAAGTCGACCGCCAATTCTATCCTGACATGGTTCGTCTGGAAGTCTCGGGGAGGGGGATAGTGGGGCTTCGATTCTTGCAGGCGGAACGATTTACGTGAGCCCTGCGCCATGGGGGCCGGCGGTCCGCCCACGCTTCAAAAGACTTTCGAGGCGCCATAGTTTGAAATAGCGTATCCCTGGCGGCGCGAAGCATGGGCACCGTGACAAGGGCGATACAGGTGCTCATACTGTTCTCGATAGTCCTAGGTGTCTTCTTCCTCTGGCAGGCCTACCCCCTCCTCCCATCGGAAGTCTTCTACGCCCTGACATTCGGATGGCTGTTGTTCGTCGTCGACGCGATCCTCACCTTTTTCCGTCCGAGGGCGTCCTATTTTCTCGGCTTGGTGCTGGCCGCCGTCGCCTTGGTCGAGACGCTATCTCAGCCCGAACATTACGCGTTTGTTGAGAACGGGGACGTCCCTGCGACCGTCACCCTGGTCCTCGGGTCCGTCGCCGAAGCGCTGATCGTGGGGCTAGTTGTCTACTACATAGTTTCGACCCGAAGGAACGACCCCTGGTCATGGCCCGGTTCAGAGTCTGGGACCGCTGGAGATGACGATGGCGCGAAGTAGCCGTCCTAGATGTAGCCCCAACTTAGAAGCTTGTCGCTGTCGTGGGTCCATCGCTGGCCTATGTCGCTCCTGTAGAACATGTTCGGTATCATGACGTTCTTGACGTTCTGGTATGCCTTGTCAATGGCGTCAGACATCGTGGCTCCCGAGCCAGTGACAATCAGTGCGTAGCCCGAGTTCCCCGCGATATGCCAGTCCCCCTCCTCCAGTTTGACCTCACCGATGTGGATCCCGTCGAGGCTCTGGCGCCTGAATAGGATAGTCGCGCCTTCGGAGTACTTCTTGAACGCCTTCTCGTCCTCGAACGGAAAAGGTGGGATCGAGATCACGACTCCCACCTGGTACCCCTTCTTCGTCTTCAATTGAGTGTCGGTTCCTCGGGCGATATCATTGAGGAACTGGCCCCATTCGCTGGTTATCCCTTCCATCTGGATGCTGATAGTTGGGTACCCAAAACGACAGTTTAAACTCCAGAACGGCTTTCCATTTCGCCTTACCAAAAGAGTGTGCCAGTCTTCAACTTCGACATCCCATACGATTCCCCGATAGCTTACATCGCTTATCACTCGTGAGTCGAGAGAGTAATCCTTCTTGACATTCCGGAGAGAAAGCACGTAGATATCATTCTTTCTTGTGTAGTCGCCAATAGATTTGGTCCCTGCTTGTCTTTGTACTCTCATGTTGGCCACCTTTCCCGTCTTGATGATCATCTCCTGAAAGTCATCGGCAAGTCTCTTCGACGAAGTGAGGTGATAGAGCTGCTTTGTTCTCTTATGGCGATGCCCATCTCCAAGAGCGAATGCGTTCATTAATGCATCAAGACATATTGTATCTAGCTCCTTGAATTCGGGTGGTACAAACTTCTCTTCGGCATGGACTCCTTCTAACCCTAGTTGCCTAATGAAACGGCATAGTTGAACAGAGCTTATCTGGAATCCATCGGTTTGGACTGTGTGTTTGAAGGGAAAATCATCCAGAATCCCACTGATATCTTCCCAATGAGGGTTGTCTCGACTCTGATAGATCTTGACGAAATCTCCCGACGAATAGCCTTCGGCCAGGAAAATGCCAAGAAACTTTGCGAAGGACTCGGTCTTGACCTGAACTGCGGGGTACGCCGTTCGTAGTACTGTTCCGTTCCTATAGACATGTTCGCTAACATACTCTGGCACCTCCACGAAGGCTGGGCCCTCCCCCCTGAATACCCCCGTCCGGATAAGTTTCGTTTTATGAATCGGAATCGAGTCTGCGCGGACAATCCTCAGACCTCCGTAGGTGCTGACCAGTAACCTGTGTTCTGGGGTGACTAGGACGTCTACGGCTGAATGCTTCTTGCCCTTGGCTCCGATCCTAATCATTTTCCCAGCGTAGTCCTTCACGAGCTTGTTCGTGATTCGTTTCCAGGCGATTTCGCGATTTTCTGGGTTTATCGCAAGTGTCTCTTCCCCTATTTCGAATTCGAAGTACCTCTTCCATCCTGACTTGGTGAGTATCTCCGTATCGGCATCAAAGCAAGTCCATTCAAGCGGCCAGATTCCCTTCACATTGGCGATGCAATTGATATCTACGTAGCCGACGTACTTGCTCGCAGCAAGCTTCTCCTTGGCTCTAAGCAAAGTCCTCTCAAATACAGGGCTGTCGCGTGTCCACAGGATGGCTGTACCCATCTCGCCCGTACTGGGCCCCAATTCGCCAGGAAAGAGCCTTTTGTGCTCGAAATTGACGCAGACTGGCATTACGAACTCTTTTCCGTTAAAGAAGGCGCCAACGGCGATTTCTACCCCCTCGGCGAACTTCTGCATCTGGAACTCCTTGATCTTCTTCGACCAGTTCACCTTGTAGTGCTCGAGGACCTGAAGAATGTCTCTCCCGTCCGCTTCCTGTCCAATGAACAGCAACTCCTTTTCGTTTTGCGCTTTCCCGCTCGGCTTTAGCACATACCGATCGGGGTTCTTCTTCACAAATTCGATGGCATCGTCAAACGAAGTGAAATTCCAGCTCGGCAATACGTCAACGCCAACTGAATTGAGCTCTGATTGACCGAACTCTCTGTCGAGTTCCAGCTTGTCGGTGTAAGGGCTTCCACCCACTACAAACTTGCCTTCGTTCCTCAGCTGCTCCGCCTTCGTCCCGAACCCGATGTCGTCGAAGATGACGACGTCCGCCCAGTCTCTTAGCGAGTCCCACTCCTCCACTTTTTCGAAGAAGCCAAGTCCGACGTCCTTCTCACCCTGCCCGTGACAGTACATCTTTACCTCGTGCCCCTCCTTCTTCAATTGCCACGCCAAGTCGGCTGAAAGGCTCTCGAAAGTCACGAAGAGAAACTTCATTCGACACTACTCAAAATTGCAGCTCGTTAATATCTGTTGGCGAAAATCGAAAATCGTCGGTGACAAGCAATCGAAACGGGTCCTTCGTTATTTTGTCAGCGACGTTTAGGAAACTGATGACGGAACAACTGCGTCCATCGTTTCCTCGAACTTCTCGGTGGTCAGTTTGACGTCATCGTTTGTGTGGGCGAGAGAAAGACAAAATCTATTCTCTGGCTTCAGGTAGACCCCACGGGAAATGAGGTCGATGTCAAGCAGCCGCCTCGAGCGAAGGTCAGACCTCTTGACGTCGCGATAGTTCTTCACTCTGTTACTTGTCAGGTAGAAGTTGAACATCCCCCCTTCTCCTACCATATTATGATGGATGTCTCGCTGGTTCAAAGCCGAAGAGATGCCGCGCTTCAGGCTGTCTGTCCGTGCCAGCAGGGTGTCGAATCTGCCTCGGCGGCCAAGGGCCTCGACCGTCGCCTTCCCGACCGAGATTGAAAGTGGGTTGCCGTTGAAAGTCCCCGAATGAAAGACCCTCGAACTGGCGTCTCTCCGGGGGTCGAGGAGCCCCATGATCTCTGCGTCCCCCACTACGGCGCCGATGGGGAGCCCGCCCCCTATGATTTTGCCCAGGCAGGTGATGTCAGGCACGATCGAGTAGAACTCCGAAGCGCCGCCGTACCTGACCCTGAACCCTGTCTTCACCTCGTCGTAGATCAGCGGGACCTTGAGGTCCCTCGTGAGCTTCCTGAGGTCGGCCATGAATTTCCTGTCCCCCGGGATCACGCCCTCCTCGAAAGGCTCCATTATCACGCAAGCCAATTCCTTCGCATGCTGGCGGAGCCTCTCTTCCGTCGACTCCCAGTCGTTGAACTCTAGGACGAGGGAATCGGAGAGGATGCCCTCATCCACGTCCGCGCTGTCGGCAAAGGGCGCGAGGGAAGCTCTGTTCCCTATTCTCCCCAGCGGCGGAGCGTAACTGAAAAGTAGGCGGTCGACTGCTCCGTGGTAGTGCCCCTCAAACTTCGCGACCTTTCTCCTGCCTGTGAAGGCTTTCGCTAGCCGGGTGGCCAGGAGGGTCGCCTCCAGGCCCGAGTTCGTGAACCTGACCATGCCGTCCGGGTGGTAGATGTCCCTGAGAGTCTCGCCGTGCTCGACTTCCGCCCTTGTAGGAGTTCCGAGAACCGTCGTGCCAGATCCTTTCAGGACCGAATCAATGGCGCCTTTGACGACGTCGTCCCCGTGGCCGAGGATTATCGCCCCGTAGCTCATCAGGTAGTCGACGTACTCGTTCCCGTCGACGTCCCAGATATGGGAACCGCCTGCCCGTTCCATGAAGAGTGGGTAAGGCTCAAAGAACTTGATTCCGGCGCTGACACCGCCAGGAGTCACCGAGGCGGCCCTGCGGAACATCCTGGCCGAGGACCGCGTCCTTGCCTCGAACCTGGCGATCACCGCCCGTTCGTCTATCTGAACTGCCTCCACCCCGGCGACCGGGCCCGCGGGCCTTAAAGGGGATTCGACCTCAGATTAGGCGCCGGCGTTCCTCATTATCAATATTGAGAATCATCCGGTTGGCTTAAATCGGCTTTCTGGCAGAAATTAGGACGTTGAACCGGACTTCTTCCCTAATGGGTGGGCTGACTATCGCCGTCTTGGCCGTGGCCCTCGTGCTTTCAGGATTCGGTGCCGCCCTCGCCGTTGGAGGAGGCGGCAGGACTGTCACGACCTCGCTAACCTCGACGGTAACCAACTCCTCCACAGGATCTCCTTTCGTGGTGACCCTGGTCATAGCCACCAACAGCGTCTACAACTCCACCGAAGGCTCGCAGCCCGCTTATTTCGTCCTGGGCGCCAACGGCCTGCAGTCGTCTCAGAACATGAGTCTCCCGGCCAACCGCCTGATCAAGCTTGTAATTATGAACTATGACGACGGCAACGCCTCCCTCAACGTCCCCAACGACAACGTCGTATCAGGGACCGCAGGCGGGACCGTGTTCGTCGCCTCCAACTCCAACATAAACGCAAGCCAGGGATCTTCGGGGATAGTAATAACGGGAGGACAGACGGTCTCCAGCGTTCCAGCGGTAGACGTTGCGCACACGTTCACCGTCCCAAGCCTGAACCTGAACATACCCGTCCCTGTGAGCTCCACGGTCGTTGCTTACTTCACAATAAGCAAGGCAGGGAGCTTCCTTTGGTTCTGCGAGACCGCTTGCGGGGACGCGCCCATGTCTACGCCAGGATGGATGACAGGCACCCTGGTGGCGAGCTGATAAACTGATTCCATCATCCCTCCAGCGGGCGACCGCATGGTGACGGAAGACGGCGAGGGAGCAGCAGGCGAAGGCGCCGACGACGAGTCGAGGCGCGAGTTCCTCAAGATAGCGGCTGCAGTCTCCGCGGTCCTTGCCATAGGTGGGATAGCCTCGGTGATGAAGGTTGTCGTCTTCCCTTCGATCCCCGCGGGCGCCGCGACCTCTTTCCCGAGAGTGAAGATATCGAGGTTGAGCGAGCTTACGACGGGGGTCGTCGTCCCCTTCAACTATCCGCTCGACGACGAGCCCAACTTCCTCGTCAAGCTGGGGGCCAAGGCCGAAGGTGGCGTCGGCGCCGACGGGGACATTGTGGCGTTCAGCGACATCTGCCAGCACCTCGGATGCGACTGGGGGTACGTCCCTCCGGGAGGGTCTCCGAACGTCAACAAGTCCTACGTCGCAGCCGGGCCGGTGGGCTATTGCCCCTGCCACGGAAGCGTGTTCGATTTGGCCGAATCGGGCAAGGTGTTAGGCGGCCCGTCCCCGCGCCCTATCCCTCAGGTCACACTCGACGTCGACGCCTCGGGGGACATCTACGCGGTGGGGATGGGTCCCCCATCGGTCTTTGGTCATAACACAGGGTCGGAGAACGTCGACGACGACCTCCGCGGGGGCACCTTGGTGTCAGGTTCATAGTGACTCAGGATGGCAGAGAAAGAGCCCCTCGCTGAAAAGCTAGCCGGCTGGTTCGACTCCAGGCTGGGCCTGAGCCACCCCTTCCTCCGCCCCGTCCCCCAATATGCGATGAACCCGTTTTACTGGCTCGGGGCGCTGGCTGTCGTAGCCTTCGTGATCCAGGGTGTGACAGGCATCATCATGATGCTGTACTACATCCCCAGCCCCACCCAGGCCTACTCGTCGACACTTTACATCTTCCAGAGCGTCTCCAACGGGAGGTTCCTGGAAACGGTCCACCTGTACACCGCCTACGCGATGATAATGCTTGCCTTCATGCACATGATGCGCGGATACTTCGTCTCAGTCCACAAGAAACCCAGAGAAGTCATGTGGGTGGTCGGGATGCTGATGGGGTTCGTCACGCTCGGTTTCGGGTTCACAGGATACCTTCTCCCCTGGACCGTTGTGTCCTATTCAGCGACCCACGTCGGGGTCGGGATGGTAAGCGCCCTCCCGCAGCCGCTCTCCAATCTCCTCAATTTCCTGATCGTGGGGAGCGGAGGAGACGCTGGAGAGCTCCTCAGGTTCTTCGACCTGCACGTAGTCATCCTCCCCGCAGTACTTCTCATCCTGCT
>JACWAI010000113.1 GCA_014874415.1 Nitrososphaerales archaeon | reverse complement strand
CCCCAACGCCGTCAAGGGCAAGACCGCGTTCCGCCTCCCCCCAGAGCCCTCGGGGTACATGACTGTCGGCCACGCCATGGCCTTCACGATAAACTACCTCTACAAGGAGGAGTACGAGGGGGAGCTCTGGCTCCGCTTCGAAGACACCAACCCCCGAAAGGTCTCTCCGCGCTACTATGAGAGCTTCAGGGAGGGGATAGCCTGGCTCGGCATCGAATGCGACCACGAAAAGAACGTCTCCGACGACATCGAGCTGATTTACGGCTACGGGAGGAAGCTCCTGGAGCAAGGAGCGGCCTATGCCTGCTCGTGCGACGAGGCGAAGGTCAAGCGGCTCAGGTTCGAAGGGACCCCCTGCGAGCACCGTTCCAATTCCGTGGAGTCGAACCTGAAGGTTTGGGACGGCCTCCTGGCGAAGAAGCACAAGGAAGGGTCCTACGTCATCAGGTTCAAGGGGGACATGCAGAGCCCCAACTACTCCCTCCGGGACACGAACCTCTTCAGGGTAATCGACGCCCCCCACCCTCTCACCGGGACCAGGTACACCCTCTGGCCAACATACGACCTTGCAAACGCGGTGGAGGACGAGACATGCGGCATAACCCACGTGCTGAGGAGCTCGGAGTTCAGGAACGAGCTGCAGCAGCTGATAAGGGACGCGCTGAAGTTCAGGCGCATCGAGGTCATACAGTTCTCCCGTTTCAACTTCAAGGGGGCGCCTGTGTCGAAGAGGCTGCTCAGGCCGCTCGTGGAGAAGGAGGTCGTGTCGGGGTGGGACGACCCGAGGATGCCGACCGTGGAGGGGCTGAAGCGCCGCGGCATAATCCCGGCCACCATCAGGGAGTTCACCCTTCAGGTCGGATACACGAAGACCGAGCACGAGTACGACTGGAGCATGCTCCTCTCCCTGAACAGGAAGCTCCTGGACCCTGTCTCGAAGCGGATCTTCTTCGTCCCCGACCCGGTCGAGCTAACGATCGAGGGCGCCCCCGAGCGCAAGGTGACGATCCCATTCCACCCCCAGAACGACCTGGGGGCGCGGACGATCGAGACGGCAGGGGAGTTCTACGTGGCAGCGGGAGACCTCAAGGGGGTGAGCAAGGGCCAACTCTTCCGCCTGATGGACCTCTATAACGTCGAGCTCACTTCGGGGGGCTCGAAGCCGGCGGGGAAGTTCGCCGGGGACGAGCTCATCCCCAACTCTCGGAAGTTCCAGTGGGTGACCCCCTCGCACGTCGAGGTGGAGGTGACCGTCCCGGACGTCCTCTTCCTGGATGGGGACACCTTCAACAAGGACAGCCTGAGGAAGGTCTCCGGCTTCGCCGAGGATTCAGCTTCGACGCTGAAGGTGGGGGACATCGTCCAGTTTCCCAGGTTCGGCTTCGCCCGCCTGGACCGTCCCGGGAGCTTCATATCGTCGGGATAGCTTGAGACGGACAATCAAGAGGTAGAATCTTCTAGGAGTTCAATCCTGTAGGGCTAAAGCCCATCGGGATACCGCCAGACCATGCGAAGGGCAATAGCCGGCGTGGGCATCCTGGTCGTCGCCAGCCTGTTCATACTGCTGGCTCCTGTCGTCCCCGCTTCAGCGCACTCATCGGCGAACGGCGGGACCCATGGATGTCCCCTCACGTCGACCGCGTGCATCCTGGTCGGCTCGAACGTCCAGGGCTACGGCTCGCTCAGCTTCTACATGGCCGGGGTCGGAGGCACCTGGTTCAACGGAAGCTACAACCTGGCGACGACCTCCAACTTCACCGTTTCAGTGAACGCCTGAGAGCCCGATCCTCGAAGGCGCCATTCCGTGCGGGAGGAAGAGTCTACAGCAAGGTTCATATCCCTCCAGGGGAACACCGTGCTGTCCTGTGGGGCAATCAGAACAGCCCGCCGCCTGAACAGGTGGAGACGTGCCGTAAAATCGGCACCGGACGTTTTTCGGTTTCAACCAGAAACTGCTTATATGCTGGCTGAAATGGGCTGGCTTGGGAGATTTACAGATGACCCCAGACAAGAAGCCTTACTACATCAAGTTCGAGACACCGAAGGAAGTCTCCGAAGCGGCCTACGAGGTCCTCAGGCAGGCGTCGCGGACAGGAAAGGTAAGGAAGGGGACCAACGAGTCGACAAAGGCGATCGAAAGAGGGCTCGCGAAGCTCGTGGTGATAGCCGAAGACGTCGTCCCCCCGGAGGTAGTGGCGCACCTGCCCATCCTCTGCGACGAGAGGAAGATACCCTACGTCTTCGTCCCATCCAAGGACCAGATCGGGCCGGCCATCGGCATCGACGTCTCCACGGCGGCGGCGGCAGTCCTCGAAGCGGGTGAAGGCTCCCAGATTCTCGAGCAGGTCACCCAGGAGCTCTCGAGGATGAAGAAGACGGCATGAGCAGCAAGAGAGAAGCCGAGACACTAACCCCTGCGGAAGTCGTCCAGATCGTCGGGAGGACCGGGGTCGCCGGCGAAATAACCCAGGTCAGGGTCAAAATCCTCGAAGGGAAAGAAAAAGGGCGTATTTTGACAAGAAACGTCAAAGGACCGATTAGATTGGCAGATGTGCTCATTTTAAGGGAGACAGAAAGAGAAGCCCGGAAGCTCAAGGCTCTCTGGTTTATTGCTCTATGTTTTGGGCTTGCTCTGGCAATGCAGCTTAGTTTTTTGCTATCGTAGGCTGAAGTACCTCTTTTTCAGCCTTTCTGGCCCACCGCTGTACTGCTTCGAAGCCAAGAACAACGCCGAATTCATCAAGTACCTTCTCAGATAGCTTGGGCACTGACACGCCTCTAGAGTTTTGCATGATGAATTGTCTGATATGCTCAGGAATACGCTTCCCATGCCCTACGTGTTTGGCGTTCACGAGTTTCTCGAAGCGCGAATACCTTGTGGTCCTGAGAATCGGGGAAAAGGCCGGGATGGCCCCTAACTTGGTCGCTTCCGACCTCGTTACCGACAAGGCTTCGCGGTTCTGAAACGATCTGACTCCAAAGGTGAGTAACACTTTCTTGAAGAAATCCCAGTTCGGCCCGATCCAGAATTCGACTGTTTGCGATGCTATGCTTACAGAGCCATCAGATTCCGCGATTCCTTGGACTAGACCCCGCCTGAATTCCAAGGGCGATTCCACTACCCAGTTCATTCGGACGGGGTCGTATGTTGTCCGCTCATCGTCCTCTAAGCCCAATACCACATTGAAGATCCAGTCGACTAACGGAGATGCTTGAGAGACCCAATAGTAGAAGCCATGCGGCTTGTGTCGAGGCTTCTCGAGGTCAGCTGTTCTGTGCATGCGCAGCCCGATATTTCGGGCACAAATACAGGTCAAGTCTCCAATCTTGAGACTAGTTTCATATCTCTTGCTCAGCCCGAGGC
Organism: Nitrososphaerales archaeon; assembly: GCA_014874415.1. Lineage (GTDB taxonomy): Archaea > Thermoproteota > Nitrososphaeria > Nitrososphaerales > Gagatemarchaeaceae > UBA183. The sequence goes on along the minus strand of JACWAI010000113.1, from coordinate 16,649 downwards.
CAAGATGACGATGCCAGTTCTTCGCCCTCGATTTCGCGGTATCTCCAATGATCATACCAACCAAGAATCCGAAGAGGTACTCTCTTGAAAGCCCGTTTGCGCCAAGCTCAAACGGCTTGAGCTGGGCAAGCACTCTTGCAATGTCATTCCAGCTCGTAACGGAAGTTGGAACTTCGACGATGGGACCAAGCGGTATCGCATGCCCTGATGTGTTATTGACACTGAGCCAAACCCAACCTGTCTTTGGCTCTCCCAGCTTGAGGAACAGACTGAGAAAGTGAGCCAGTTTTGGTTTCTGTTTGAACTTGGTCCATGCTCTTACCGACTGCCATCCGACGCCGGTCATCCGGGCTATTTCGGCGATGGAATTCCCCTCGGCGTTCGAGAGCAAACAGTCCACGTAAAGTGGGTACCGTCTGAGTTCGTAAGGATGCGGTTCGCATTCCTTCCAAAATGCCTTGGTGAAAGAGAGGTCATCTCCATGCTCAACTACATAGTCAATGATTTTGCCGGCAGGAACATCCACGTTTCCTTCCATTTTCAGCGAATGCTGTCTTATCGCATATACGCATGGACCTGAATCAGACGCGAAGTTCAGGGGAGGTCTACGAAATTGATCTATCTTCGGATTGCTTTCTCGAACTCCGCCATGTTCTTGGGCCTGGTGTAGCTCCCGTGGGTCTGCCTGGCTATCTCCCTCAGCTCCCCCGACGCGCGGTTCGAGAGCTCTACGGCATGGACCGCCACCCGGGACGCCTTCAGTTCCTCCGAGATGCTCTTGACGGGGTCCCCGTCGTTCCCCCCGTCGCTGATGAGCAGCACCATCTTGTCCTTTCTGATCGAGTCTGACACCGCGCCGATCCCGTAGCGGACCGCGTCGACCAGTGGGCTCCCCCCCTTGTTCGTGACCTCGTCTAGCCTGAAGAGCTCCAGGGACGCAGGGGGAGGGTTCAGGGGGACCACCACCTCGATCTGGGTCGAACCCGGGGTCCCCATCAGGCGATAGAACGTTATCCCAATCCGCACGGGCCAGGGGAAGTACGAAACGGGCCAGAGCTCCGAGATGTACCCAAAGAGCCCCCTTTTGACCATCTTCATCTTGCTCATACCCGCCGACTTGAGCCTCTCTCCCATGCTCCGGGAACCGTCGATCAGGAAGAGCAGGTCCTTGGCGTTGGACTCGTCGTAGCTCATTGAAGCGAATCGGACCATAACAAACGTATAAAAAAGATGCACAGCAGGTCGGGCCGTTGGCCTTCAAGGCTGCTAACCAGGCACCTCTTGCTCCCAATCCTGTCATAATGGCGTGCATGGGGCACGCAGGCGTGGGAATCGGCGCGGAAGCATATCGCTGGGTCCTCATCGACGTGGGGGCCAACCCGAGCGCTCCCACCCTGAAGGGAGAGAAGCAGCAGCTGGAAGTCCTCCGGAGATACGGGAGCACCATCCTCAGGTTCGGGGCGTCACTAAGGCGCGGAGAGACCCCCTTGGTCCCGAGGGCCCTGCTGGTGGACCTCGACCCGCGGTCGGCCAACCTGATACTCCAATCCTATCCCCAGCTGTTCGCCATGAAGGACAAGCACGCGGTCTACGGCCTCGGCGGGGCCGCAAGGAACTGGGCCGAAGGAAGGAGCAGGTTCAGGAACGAGATCGTGGGGAAGCAGGACATCGCATCGAGGATACAGGCGATCTCCCCAGAGCCGGTCCGCGGTTTCATCGTACCCTTCAGCATGGGGGGAGGGACGGGAGGGTCGTTCTCGTCGGAGTTCATGGCGTACGTCAAAGGGAGCAATACCCTGGGGCAAGCGACCATAGCCACCTTCGGGATACTCCCCGAGTTCGGCTGGGACCCGGTCATCTACGGCCCGGCCCACATCAGCATAGTTCTCAACCTGGCCTATCAGATCAAGTATTCGGACGCCCCGATTCTGATGGACAACAAGGAGCTGCGCTTCCAGGCCGACAGGCTGAAGACACTGCTCGACGCGCGCTCTTCGATAGTCGACGAGCTCCCCAAGCAGATCAGGGTCGGCTGGCACGACTACCGTGACAAGAACCTACTTGCTGCCCACGTCATAGCCGAGTTCATGGACTCGTTCATCCGCGAGACGGAATGGGACATGTCAAACTACAGGACCTGGCTCGCAGCGAGCAAGCCGAAGTTCGTGATCCCCTGGCTCATCCCCCTTGTCCCCAAGGGGACATCGGGCCTGAAGGCCATCGAACAGGCCGTCGACGAAGGGAACGACGGGCTCCTCTTCGACCTCGAGCAGGATGGGGTGATGGAGAAGGGGAAGACAGACTCCGCCTGCGTCCTCCTGAAGAGCAGCGGCTCCCCGACCGCGGAGGAGCGGGAGTACTTCAAGAAGCTCCTCTCGGAGAAGTACGAGATCAAGGACAAGCGGGTGATATTCATCAAGATACCCACCATGCCGAACGAGCCCGCTTCGGCGCTGATCCTCCTCAACGTGAAGGGGATCAGCAAGAAGCTCCTTCCCATAATCACGGAGGCGGAGGACGCCTGGGACTCGTACAAGGACGAGTACCAGAGCAGGAACCTCACACACGAGGAGTTCAAGAAGGCGGTCATAGAAGTCTCCAGCCACCTGGGTTAGGAGAAAATGAACCTCACCGAGCTCGAAGCCACCGCCGGGAGACTCGTCGAAGAGCAGGAGAGGCTGAAAACCATCGACGCCGAGCTCGCAGCTCTTTCCCAGGAGATCAAGCAGGACCCGAAGAGGAACGAAAAGGACAAGGCCTTCTACGAGCTCATAGGCATGGACTGGTCGGCTCCGGAGCACCTGAGCAGGGAGGCGGAACTCAAGAAGGAGAGGGAGAGCGTCCGCGAGTCGATCAAAGAGGCCCAGTCCAAGGTGCTGGACGGGGTAAGCTCCGAGCGCCTCGTCATCCCGCTTGACCCGACCCCGGCGAAGGACGAGGGGACGTTCACTTTCAAGTTCAGGTCTGGGGCGACCTTCCCTAAGACCGTCGAGGAGCTTTCCACCATCCTCGGCATCTCGACCCCCCTGAGCATCAGGGAGGTCACCATCCACCAGGACAAGGTCGTCGTGAGAGAGTCGGACGAATATTTCGCCAAGAAGAAAATCGTCGACGCCTTCGAAGACATCAGGAAGACTGTGAAGATGAAGCTGTCCTCCCAGGCCTGACGAGGGAAGACTCCTTTTAGCGTTCAAAGGGCGAAGGTTGGGGCGGAAGCGTGTCAGCGGTCAAGCGTATCACAGGCCTTTTCGACCGGGTCAAGGCTCCTCTGAGCAGGATCTCCGGAGATTCCTCTCCGAAGGACATCGACCTCATCCTGGCGGTCATCCAGCGGATAGAGGTGGAGGGGGAGGACCACGCGGCGCCAGACTTCGTCGAAGGCGAGCAGGGCTATCGGAGGCTGATGCGCCGCCTTGACTGGCAGCTCAAGAGCTCTGGCATAACGGTCGAGGAGCTGATCAGGACCTACCCGAGGGAGGTGAAGGCGCTCCTGGTTTTCAAGTCCTACGAGAAGAGCAAGAGGAAGAAAGAGTCCACCACCTTCAGGGAAGTCTTCATCGGGCTGGGGTTCAAGCCCATCCAGCCGGGGGTGTGGATCCTCCCTCCGACGAAGACCCCCGCAGGCCTTGACTCGCAGGAAGCCCTGAAGGTCTGGTTCAGGCAGCAGATGACCAGGCGGGTGAACAGGGCGGTCGACTACGTGTTCCCCTTCATCGCCCTCGTCGACCTGAAGAACGTCGTTTCCGAGCGCCGGGGGATCAGGAAGATGCCCACGGCCAGGACCCTCTTCGGCGTGCTGTCTGCGGAAGAGGTCGTCCCTCACAGCCACCTCTACGGGACGATGAAATCCCGAGGGATGTCTGTGAAGGAGATCATCCTCTCCGGGAACCTCCCCCTCCTGTCGAGCGCCTTCGCCGAAAAGGAGGATCAGGACAACGTCCAGGAGAAAGAGCTGGAGATCGGTCGGAGGCTAAGGTACGCCACCGGTGCAGCCAAGATCAACCTGGAAGACATCGCGAACCTGGGGACCGAGACCGTGTCGAAGGCCCTCGACGGGGTCGTGGCCCACCCCAAAGACTTCGCCCAGAGGCTGATAGTCGAAGCCCAGTACTGGATGCGGCTCCTCGGCGGGACCGTCCCGGACCAGAATCTCTGAAGCCACCTCGTGGGCTCCGGCTTCGGAACCCTGGAAAAGCGGCGGGTTCTGTTAGCTCTTCGAGCCACGCCCGGGGGCGTTAACCCTCGGGCCACGCCTTCCGAGCAACTTGCTCGCATCTGCTCTGAGGATTGGGACCGTCGTCGCTCCGTTCCCCTTCATCGCTTCACATGCCAGCCCTTCCTCCCCGCCCGGGTTGTGTTGCTCGCTCTCCGGACGAGGAAGGGAACTGTCGAACCTTGACAGCCCCCTCGCGGACAGGTTCAGCACGGCGTTGACGTCCCTGTCAATCCATTCCTTACAGCGCTGACACCACAGCATCCTCACGTGCCTCTGGTCTCCCCTCTCGGATTCGCGGAGCTTCTCCCCGCACGCCCAGTGCGCCGATGAAGAGCCGTCCCCTGGCCGTAACAAAGAAACCGGAGATGATGCAGACCATCGGACGGAGGGGCTTCGGATGGTCGATCCTTTTCCCTCTTCTGCTCCCTTTCTCCCTGCTTTTCAGCACGGCGCACGCCCTCGTGATGACCGCCACCTTTTAGCAGGACGGGAGCTCCACCCCCTTAAGGGAGCGGTAGAACCCCTTCATCCCCTTCCTGTTGGAGATCCCGTTCTCCTCTGCGAAGCGGATTGCGTTGTAGGTGAGAGTGAGGCAGCCCGAGAGCAGGGTTCCGAGCCTTTCGTCAGCGACAGGTTGAAGGACGCTCTTTGTCGCGAGCAACGGCAATACAGCTGGGTTTGATATTTAATGCCCCAGGTGGCCCGACGGCTAACGCAGGTCGGGATGGCCCGACAACTTAACGGAGCCACGCGGCGCCGTCTTTATATCCCGAGTCCCGAAGGCCATGAAAGAAAGGGGTGCGGTAGCCTGAGATGTACGTTCCAAAGAAATGCGCCTTCTGCGGCAAAGAAGTCAGACTCGGCTCCGGCATCCTGTTCGTGAAGAACGACGGGTCAACCCGTTCATACTGCTCCTCGAAGTGCAAGACCAACGAGCTGAAGCTGGGCCGAGACCCGAGGAAGCTGAAGTGGGCGCGGGGGACCACGAAGAAATGAGCTCGCCGAGCGAAGACACCCTGATCGTGGTGAAGCCCGACGGGGTCAGGAGGGGGCTGGTGGGGGAGATAATCGGCAGGTTCGAAAGGAAGGGGTTCTTGGTGAAGAAGCTGCACATGCAGACGATGTCGAAGCCCCAGGCAGAAGAGTTCTATTCCGTCCACAAGGACAAGCCCTTCTTCGGGGAGCTGGTGTCGTTTATCACCTCTGGGCCGGTTGTCGGGGCGGTTCTATCAGGGAGAGACGCGGTTGCGACTGTGAGGCGCATGGTGGGCGCGACCAAGAGCTGGGAGGCAGCGGCCGGCACCATAAGGGGTGACTTCGGGCTCGGCCTGACCGACAACACCATCCATGCTTCAGATTCTGCCGAGAGCTTTACAAAGGAGAGCGGCGTCTTCTTCAGCAAGACGAGAGGGTGAGTGCGTCATAAGGGGCTGGATGGCAAGTGTCAGAAGAAAAGGGCCGGATGAGGCAACCTGTCGTCGTTGTACTGGGGCACGTTGACTCTGGAAAAACTTCAGAATTAGACGCATTAAGGGGAACCGCCGTGCAAGCCCGCGAGGTCGGCGGGATTACTCAGGAGATTGGAGCCAGCTTCTTCCCATTGGAGACTCTGAAGGAGATTTGTGGGCCACTCCTTGATCGGGCGGGAGGCGGACTCCAAATTCCGGGCCTCCTCATGATTGATACGCCAGGGCACGCAGTGTTTTCAAACCTCAGGTTGCGCGGGGGTTCAGCAGCCGACATCGCCATCGTTGTTGTGGATGTCCTCAAGGGGCTCGAGAATCAGACTCTCGAGAGCATCGACATACTCAAGCAGAGGAAGGTTCCGTTCCTGGTCGCTCTCAACAAGATAGACATGATCAAGGGCTGGAAGAAAGGGAGCTCAGGACAGCTCCTACAGGTTCTCAAAGAGCAGCCTGCAGAATGGAACGACGAACTCGAAGAGAGGCTCTACAACGTTGTCGGGGGGCTTTCTAGGCTGGGCTTCCAGTCGGATGCATACTACAGGGTGAAAGACTTTCGATTGCAGGTGACGATAGTTCCTACGTCAGCTCGCCACCACGTAGGGATTCCCGAACTTTTGGCGGTAGTAATCGGCCTATCGCAACAGTTCTTGAAGGGGAAACTGCACACTGCAGACTCGGCTAAAGGAGGTAGAGGCATCATCCTGGAGATGCAGGAGGAGATGGGCATCGGGGAAACCGCGAACGTAATCCTGACCGAGGGGACCCTGAACGTGGGTGACTCGATCGGTCTGGTCCGGAAGGACGGCGCGTTCAAGTCGAAGGTCAAGGCTCTCTTCATGCCGAAGCCCCTCGACGAGATGCGCGACCCCAGAGACAGGTTCACGCCTGTGGATTCGGTGTACGCGGCGGCAGGCGTCAAGCTCGTATCTCCGGACCTCGCAGGGGTCGTCCCCGGCACTTCGGTGGCATCATTCACAACCGAGAAGCAGTTCCAGGAGCTGAGGGAGGAGATGGAGAAGGAGCTCTCCAACATCGTCGTAAAGACCGACAACATGGGCGTAATCGTGAAGGCGGGGAGCATAGGGGGGCTCGAGGCTCTGCTCAGGATGCTGGAGGAGCGGGGCATCCCCGTCCGCCAGGCTGACATAGGTGACATCTCGAAGAACGACATAGTCGACGCCCAGGTGGTCGGAGACCACGACCCGTACCTGGGGGCGATACTCGGCTTCGACACCAAGGTCCTCCCAGAAGCCAAGGAGTATGTCGGGTCAAGCCCCATCTTCGTCTCCGCCATAATCTATGAAGTCCTCGACAACTACGTGAACTGGGCCTCGGCCAAGAAGGACGCGGACGAGAAAACCGCTTTGTCGACCCTCACGCGGCCATGCAAGCTGAAAGTGATTCCGGGGACGTTCTTCAGGCGCAACGACCCGGCGGTTTTCGGAGTAAAGATAGCCACGGGAAGGCTCAGACCCAAGGTCAGGTTGATGTCGGCCGAAGGGGTCGAGCTGGGGACCGTAGAGCAGGTCCAGGACCAGGGGAAGGCGCTCAGCGAGGCGAGGGAGGGGGACGAAGTGGCCATCTCGGTGGACGGCCCGACCCTGGGGCGCCAGGTCAAGGAGAACGACACCATCTACACCATGCCCCGGAGCCATGACGCCAAGCTCCTCCGGACCAAGCTGTCGGCCTCGCTCACCGAAAGGGAACGCGAAGTCCTGGACGAGATCGTCAGGATAAAGTCCGTCGCCGACCCTCTCTTCGGGTTCTAAGCTTATTTACCCGTCAAGTCTCGAGCCGCTTGAATGGTCAGCTTCAAGCTAATCCTCTCCGACCCCCAGACGAGGAAATCTGAGGCATCGGAGGTCAAGGACGCAGGCGCCCAACAACTCATCGGGCGCAAGATAGGCGAAGTGATTGACGGGGCCTCCGTCGGGCTGACCGGGAAGATAATGATAACCGGCGGGAGCGACAAGGCAGGGTTCCCCATGCGCGCGGACACCCTCGGCGGGGGGAAGAACTACGTCCTGCTAACGAGGGGGGTGGGCTTCAAGACTGGCGAAGAGGGGACGAAGAAGAGGAAGCTGGTCCGCGGGAACACAATAACGGAAGAGACGTTCCAGGTGAACGCAAAGAGAATCGACGACGCCGGCAAGACAGCCTAGATTCTCGGATTCCACCCTGATTTGGCGCAATCATCAGGGACATTCCGCCTGAAAAGTAGAAATATCTCGCGGAGAAGCTAGACCTGGAGACCTGGTTTTTGGCGAGGCTCGACGACCTTGACATGAAGATTCTATCCGCCCTCTACTCCGACGCCTCCATATCCGTCCCGAAGCTCAGCAAGCAGCTGGGGGTCAACCTCTCCGTCATGTACAGCAGGATCAAGCGCCTCCAGAAGAGGGGTATAATCGAGAAGTTCACGGTGCAGGTGAACGAAGACCGCCTCGGCATGCGCGCAGGAGCGCTCGCCGGGATCAACATCGACCCCAAGCAGAGGGAGAGCGTCCTCAAGGAAGTGGAGAAGATAGAGGGGGTCCGCCTGATCAGGGAAGTGACCGGGCGCTTCGACATGATCGTCAACCTGAAGGGCCAGTCCCTCGACGAGCTTCACCGCGCCGTCTACGACGTCATAGGCAAGATACCCGGAGTAATGCAGACCGAGGTCTTCATGGAAGTGTCTCGTAAGGACCCTCCCGTCTCCTTCCGGCTGGTCGACTAAACCGGCTAAACCTCAATAACACCCTGGGACGGTCGCAGAAACGTTGGACCCGCTGGTGTTGCTCGACCAGGCCGTAGCCCAGGAGAAGGTCCCCAGGGCCTTGGCCAAGAAGGTCAGGCTCAGGATGCGCTACCTCGAGGGGGCTGTTTCGCGGGTCGAGAAGGCGAGCGGCCTCCGTTATCCTCCCTATTACGTCGAGCCGGTCTTACCTGTCTCCAGAGGAGGCGGGGAGTACGGCCAGATGGGGGTCCTATTCGCCAGGGTCATCCCGACCACGGTGACTGGGAGCGTGGTGATCCTGGTGCAGTTCACGGCGGCCCTTGTAATCTACGGGACCAGGGGGACCCTGGAGGCGGTGGCGGCCCACGAGTTCACCCACTACGTCGACCTGGTCAGGAAGCTCAGCACGACCAACGTGGTGAGCGACGAAGTCGCCACGACCCTCTATGAGGCCTCCTATGCCGACGCCGAGAGGACGGTCCCGCCGAAGCTCCTGTTCTCCGACAGGGCCCTCGTCTCGCTCGTTAACAGGAAGTTCAAGAACGACCTCACAGACCCCGCCCTGAACAAGAGGGTCGGGGACTCTTGGATCGCGAAGGACCTGCCGATCCGCTGGGTCGGGCCGGAGGAGAACAGGGTGCCCCTCAAGATGGAGGCTGTCGCTGCGACCAAGTTCGACCCCGCCGTGCTGTCGAAGGTGGCAGAGCTCCAGCGGAAGGCAGTTAGTTGAGGCTCACCGAGGGTGAACGCACGACTGTCGCGGGCATAGCCGGTAACCTCGTCGACCCCGCCAAGACCGCCGCCCTCGCCGCCTACGGGTCCAAGGTGGCGGGTTACGCCCGTCCAGACTCAGACTACGACATCATCATAGTGTCGAAGAGGTTCCGCGGGGGGGTGAGGTACAGGTACGTCGACTCCCCCGTCCCCGCGTCTGCGCTCATAGTGGACGAGGACGTGCTGAGGCAGGACGCTTCGTCATCCTACCTGGGGGAGTTCGTGGTCGGCAGGCTCCTGAACGTGTACGAGCCCATCTCCAACGCAGAGCTGTTCAGCGCCGTGGAATCGGAGTACAAGAAGAGGGTGCTCATCGAGGCCCTGCTGGAGCTCTCGTCCGACTACGGGGAGTTCGGCAGGCACTTCCTGGTGCCGTACGAGTATTTCCTTCTCGACAAGCTGCACAAGAGAGCCGCGGTCTATCCGCCAGCCCTCTACAGCTACGTGCACACCTACACCTGCGGGCTGGGGGCGGAGAACATGTCGCTCTCGACCCAGACCTTCAGGGCCGCGGCCGAGTCCCTCGAGCCGAGGGGGTTCCTGAAGACAGAACCGGGGGGGATCAGGATGGTGCCTGAGAAGCTGAAGGCAGACGCGTTCACGCGCTTCCATTCGATGTTCTCGCTCACGGCGAGGGGGGTGACGCAGTACGCTGTCCACGGGTACGCCGGGAGGGTCGGCCCGAGCGTGTTCAGCCGCGAAGCGCTCTCGAAGCTCAGGAGGATGAGGGAGAGCCCGCCTGCCTTCCCCCCGCTCCAGGAGCCCAGGTCTCTCCTCCGACTCAAGGAGGGGACTGTCATACCCGACGCCTCCCTGCTCGTCGAGGCCCTCGCCAAGCTCCTGGGTTTCGGGGCCCACTCGACGAGGGAGAAAGAGCTGGGCGAACCCTACTCGACCACGCGTGTCCTGACGTTCAGAGACACGACCAGGGAAAGGTCTGTCGTGGTCAAGAATTACACTGACGTCAGGTCACTGAAATGGGCCCTGCTCGGGATCTGGGCTTCGAGGGCGAGCAAGTTCAGCACGGCCCCGACGTCCCGAATGGACCGCGAATACGGGATGTCGCAGACTCTGCGTTCGATGGGGGTGCTTGTCCCCCCCGTGCTGGCTGTCGCTCCGGGAGAGAGGATACTGGTGAAGGATTTCGTCAACGGCCCAACCCTATCGACGAAGATCAACGACATCCTAAGAGGCTCGGGGGAGGGAGCCGACCTGGTCTCGGCGTACGGGGGCCTGGTGGCGAGGCTCCATGCTGCGGGCATCGCGCTCGGGGACGCGAAGCCGAGCAACGTCGTCATAGCCGAGAAGGGCCTCTGCCTCACAGACCTAGAGCAGGCTTCCCCGGGCGGGGACGGGGCCTGGGACATCGCCGAGTTCCTGTACTACACGGCCAAGCTGTCCAACAGGGAGGAACCGATGCGGAAGGTGGCGACAGCGTTCCTGGAGTCGTACGCGAATGGAGGCGACTCGACGACGGTAGCCAAGGCCAGGAACGAGAAGTACTTCGGGCCATTCAGGCCCTTCCTTACCCCCGGGATGGCCAAGATGCTCAGGGAGATGCTGGCCGGCTACGCGTGAGGATCCTGCTTCTTCTGCGCGTATGTGGTGTATCCGCAGTGGCCGCAGGTGAGCCTGTCGCCGTGCTGCGCCATGAAGTACCCCTTGCCGCACCTGGGGCACTCCTTCCTCAGCCTGGCGAGCGAGTCGCCGTCGACCTTGTATAACTTGTAGACCTGTATCCTCCTCTTCGGCGCCTTCGGCTTCGCCTTCTTCTCCGGCTTCTTCTCCTCTACCGGGGCTGCCGGCTCAGTTGCAGGTGCCGGCACCGGGGCAGGTGCTGGGGCTGGCTGCTTCGACAAGCCTACTTCTTCGCCTCAGTGGCGGCTGCCGCCGGGGTGGCCGCCTTCTTCCTCTCCTGTTTCAGCTTCTCCCTCTCCTCCTTGGTGAGCATCCTTTCGTCGAGGTACTTCGGGTGAACCTTCTTCTTCGAGTCGGCCGAGCCGTACACGTAGAACCTACCGAGGACCTTGGTCGTCCCCGACTGGCCGTCTATCCTGATAAGGCCCACGTTTTCGGCCGGCACGCCAAGCTCCTGGGCTACCGAAGCGATGGCCTCCTTCCTTGTAAGCTTCCCTGCTTTCCCGTCAATCGACATCTCGACGTACGCCCTGTCGAGCAACTTCGACTCGGACCTCTTCACTACCTGCAAACTTGGCCACCCAAATTGGGCGTGGATATTAACCTAGAGGGTTCTGGAGGTCTCCAGGGCGCAGGGTAACGGCCCTTCAGCGGACCCCTGCTATCCCCATCTTCGCGAGCATCCCCCTGTTCCTTGCCTTCGCGCCGACGTCGGCCTTCACCGCGACCACCCCGACCCCCGGCTGGCCGTAGAAGACCTGGGCAAAGACCGGCGCCATGGCGATGGCGAGCATGGCCATGAGGTCCTCTTCACCCTCGACCTGGACCCTGACAGGCTTCTTACCTAGGAACGCGCCCTTCATGCCCGAGATCGCCCCTGCCGTCAGCGTGCCTGCGGGGTTCTTCACCTTCACGAGCCTGGCATACGGGACGCTCGGCGGCTTCCTCTTCTTCCTCCTCTCGAAGCCGTCCACCACCTGCACGTCGGGGGTCCGCCCCATGCTTCCGAGTGTGTCCGTCACCCTGTCCCCAACGGTGACGACCACCGGGGACTCCCTCACAAGCTTCTCGAACTCCTCTCCCCAGGTCTCCTCCCCGCTGAAGACCCGCCCCATGGGGGTGGCGAGCTGCGCCCGCATCTCCTTCGGGAGCCTGTACACCCGGCTCAAGGGGTTAGCTTACCTTTAGCGCGTACCTTCCCGGCTTCGTTATGTTGAGCGTCTTCGCGACCTGCGACTTGTCCGGGTTGATGATGATGACCAGCCCCGACCACTCGTTGCTCAGCTCGGTGGAACCGTCGTTGGGGCATGCCTTCTCGGTGGTGAGTGTCCTGCACTTCCTGCAAGCCAGCTCCTTCATCGCCTACTTCTCCGCCCTTGCTTCCGTCTTCCGCGCCTTCGCGGCCTTGCTGACATCGTCGTCTATCCATTCCAGCGCCCCCAGGAAGGGCTGCCTGCAGGTGACCCCGATCTTCCCCATGGATATCCCGTGGCCCAGGCTCACGGCCGTTATCCTCACCCTGACCTTGCTCCCGACGCGAAGGGTGCGCTTGCTCTGGGACGCCGTGATTATCCCCGACTTCACGTCGCTCGTAAGGTAGTCGTCCATTATCTGGCTCAGGTGGAGCAGGGCGTCCGCTGGACCGATCCTGACGAAGGCGCCGAAGTCGGTGACCTCGACGATCTCCCCCTCCACTATCTCCTGCTTGAGGGGGTAGAAGGACAGGACGTCGAAGTTCACCCGGTGGTATGTGGCCCCATCCCCGGCTATGATCTTGCCCACCTTGTCCACGTCCACCTTCGTCACGAGGACCAGGTACCCGTGGTCCGGGTTGATGGTGCTCTCGTACTTCATCTTCAGCAGATCCATGGCGACCTTCTCGAGGGGGGAGCCGAAGCGGTCCGGAGGCACTCTCACAACATCCTCTAGCTTGACGATTTGAAACAAGAATTTGCTAACGCCCATTTTCACAGACGTATATCCATATCGGTGGGTCCTGAGGAAATTCGCTCAGTAGGAGAGGCTCTCAAGCCTGCCACTTGGATCGAGCCGGACGCCGAATCGGTGGTCTAGTCCTTCCGTTGTGGGCCCTGGCGCCTCACAGGGATCACCCTTCTTTGAAAGGCGCTTTGACGGTCGTCTTTCCGTCCTTCAGCATCACGTACAGCTTCCCCTTGATCCTCCCTTGACGTCTCATCTCCCTGACGTATTCTCTGACCATCAGGGCCCCGGCCTTGGCGACGCTCTCGGCCAGTTTCATGTCCCTAGATTGTCCCATGAGTCTCCCAACCCGTATTCGCTCGCAAGAAGTTTAAAGCTTGCCCTCGCGACTTTCGAATCAAAGAAACGGTAACATACCTCCCTTGAGTTCCTCCTCCGCCATCGCAGCGATAGCACCACACGGCCATCTTCGTCCAGCACGACCAGTTCTACCATCAGGGGATTACAAGTACAGAGTAGATAACGACCAACCCTGGGGTGCTCTCTTGCCGTTACCAGGCCTCCTAGACAGACTCTAGCGACGGGGGCATGGCCCTCTTGTGCTCTGAGTTCTTGTGCATCCCCAGGACCCTTTCGACCACGCCTATGGGTACCCCGCCCACCGCCGCGGCTTCCTTCGGTGTTGCTTTCGAGTCGTAAAGGTAATGCATCACGATATCCAGCTTGTCGTAGTTCGCAGGTATCTCGTCGAGGGCCTTGTGTCCCGGCCAAAGCTGTGGCGAGGCCGGCTTCTCGACAACCTCCTTCGGGAGACCAAGGTGGGTTCCCAGACGCCGAACCTGCGTCTTGTAGAGGTGAGCTATGGGAAGGAAGTCGACGCCGCCGTCCCCCCACTTAGTATAGTAGCCCAGAAGTGACTCCGACCGGTCCCCGGTCCCGGCGACGAGATATCCGAGCGAATTCGCCCGATAATAATCGAGGACCATCCTCACCCTCGCCTGCACGTTCGCCTTCGCAATCTTCGTCCCCTCCGCTCTGGTCGAGCTGGTGATAGCGCCAACTATCCCCGAAATCGGGATTTCTTCCCTCCTCACTCCCCAAGTGTCCGCGAGGCGTCGAGCGTCATCCAAGTCCTGCGGAGGGGTGTGATCCGAAGGAAGCAGCAGCGCAAGGACCCTGTCTTTCCCAAGCGCCCTTACGCAAAGGGCGCCTACGACCGCACTGTCGATGCCGCCGCTGAGCGCCACGACCACCCCTTTGGCACCCGCCCTCTCCACGGTACTCTGGATGAATGCTGTGATCCTGGAAGTCTCCTCTCTCAAATCCAACCTAAGCAAGTCCCTGGGCATGAGATACACTCCCAATCTATGGTTTAATCATCTTAGCGGACAGTCCTGTAGGAGGGGTGTCGCCCTCCAAGTGGTATTGGCTCTGCGGCTAGGTCACAGATACCCTGCCAGACCGCAACGTGATGACTCCGACGTGGACCCCTTTGAGCGAGCTGACAAGTCTCGAGTCAATGGTGGCTACCATGGCTCCCTTGGAGAGCGCCGCCGAGACGATTTCGTCGTCCGTGTTCGCCTCGCCGCCGGAGGCGGGCTTGAAGCTCTTCGAAAGGTCAAGGGCCACCCTTGCTGTCCTCGCCTTTCTTCCCTGCCCCTCAGCCAGGCGCCGTAGTTCCTCCTTGACAACCTTCAGGAGAATGGGCTCGAACTTGCCCACCCGGTCCGCTATATCCTCATACCAGGTGGTCGGGTCTTCCACTACAGCCATCAAGAAACTGCTGTCGAAGATTATCTTTTGCAAGATCCCGACCTCCCTATCCTTTGGGGCACGATGTCTGGCGTTGGTTGACCACTGGGCGCGATGTTCGACACTTTCGGTGTCATCTCCTCTTGGGACGTCGTGCGTCTCAGGTAGGCTAATAACCATGAGCAGATGCGAGGAGTAGTAGAAGCACGGATGGGACTGGTACACGTCGAAGCATCAGTGGGAAACGAGGGCGGAGAGATTCCTGTCAGGCTCCTAGTTGATTCAGGGGCCACTTACACTGTGCTCAGTCGGAGCGTGTGGGAAGAGCTTGGGTTGACTCCCAGGAGGCAGGTCGAGCTGGTGCTGGCTGACGGGACCACGATAGCCCGCGGTTTGTCGGAGGCACGGATGGGAATCGCGCACTTTGGAAGCTATCACACGCCAGTGCTCCTGGGAGAGGGGGAGGACGTGAATCTCCTAGGCACGGTCACACTCGAAATATTCGGCCTCGTGCTCGACCCGCTCAGGAGAGAGCTTCGCCCCATGCGTTCCCTCCTCAAGTAGAGAAGCTGTTGGGCCTCTTTCCCAGGGCATCTGTGAACGTCGGACTACCGGGGCCTGACCCGTATCTCCCGCTTGAGTGGGCCCGAACCGACGACGCGCCACCTTTCTGCAATCTTTCATCGGCTCTCTTCAATCGATTGGAGGAGTGTGAGGACACCTGCCTTACCTGCCCTTCTATGCAGATAATCCATGTCCAGGCTTCCGCCTAACCTGGTGAGGACCCCCTTCACGTCTTTCTCGTCCTGCACCCCCCTGTCAGGCCTCGCGAGTTTAGAGATTATGAAATCCTCGGGCGGGACAAGCCAGACCGAGACCTTTCCGATGTTCGCCCTCCTCTTCCTCCGTTCGAGTCTGGCGTCCCATTCTATGCCGTCGGGCCTGATCCAGAATTCCACTTCCATTCCGGTGACGGCGTCGATGAGTACGCTGACGGGATTGCTGTAAGAGGCGTTCCCCACCTCGAACCCAGACTTCCTCGCCTCGACTAGGAAGCGCTGAAACTCTTTTTGGGACTTGATTCTTACGGCTAGGTCTAGGTCGACGGTCGTCCTGACGCTCCCGTATGAGGGGAGGGCAAATCCACCTATGATCATGTAGTCGACCCGGATTCGGTCGAGAAACGTGACGGCTCTAGAGAGCGCCTGCTCCAGCAATGCGAGACATCTCGTTCGTTTCGAGGAAGAGGTCGTACAGCGACAGGCCCCGCGACTCCAGCCGAGTCGAATATCGGGCGTCAGCTGCAGCCTTCCTGAGGTCCGCCCGACGGCTCCTCAGCGACTTCAGCGTCAGCTCACGGTACGATGTAAGAAATTCCCGCCCGAGCGGGGTCACCTCAACGCGGGTCCTTGGTCTCCCTGCTCTTCGGGAGCGTATCCCTGCGATGCGGACCAGCCCTTCGTCCTCCATCTCTCGAAGCAACTTGATCTGGGTAGCCGGGCCTATCCGGGCGCCTGTGGACAGCTGTAGCGAACCTGTCACCCCCTCTGAGGAGAGCCTGAGCAGCAGGGCCTTGGTGGGGATATTCTTTTCTATCACAGAAATTAATTCTGTCCCTGCCGTATTTAACGTTTCGGAACTCCTTGCGTGGACGCAGACCGCTACTTCAAGACGCCCGAACCGATGAGTCGCCACCTTTCTGCGATCCTCCGGCTCATGGCGGCCCTCATGCCCATCTCGATGGCCACCGGTTTCTTGAGGTCCATCTCAGCCACGTCCCCCCTGACCGACGTGGCCACGGCAAGGGTCGAGGCCGTCCCCAGGTTGAGCCTCATGTTCTCCCCGAGCTTCAGCTTCTCCACCTTGACAAGCTCCATCGCCCCCACGGCCGTCTCCAGGAGGTCGACGTCCAGGGTGATGTGCTCCAGGGTTTCCGGGAGTGTCCCAGGTTTCCCTATCACGCTTCCCACCATCTGGTCCCCCTTCGTATATGTCGGGTCCAGGTGCGTCCCTACCGCAACCAGCCCCCCGGGGCCAACCCTGTCGGCCGTTCCCGCGCCCGTCTGCAGGCTCGCAATCTTCGTCACCACCGGCACATACTTCCCGCTCCTCTCGTCCACCATGCCGGGCCTCAGCTCCACCT
>JACWAI010000112.1 GCA_014874415.1 Nitrososphaerales archaeon | reverse complement strand
GGGTTCAGCTCCGGCGCCCTCTTCGGGAGCCTCTTCACCCTCAGGACGGGGTGAGCTCGGATGAACCTCCTCACGTTCTGCGTCTTGTGGCAGGGGGCGTGGTCGACGAAGAGTATCACTCTCTTCACCCCGTGCCTCTCGGCGTACCGGAGGAGGTTCGAGAGGTGGAGCTTGAACTCCCTGCTCCTCCTCTTCCCGAACCTGTTCCAGACGAACCCCCTCTTCTTGGGCCAGAAGAGGGTCACGAAGACGTTCCTCCTCCTGTTGCGCCCCGGGGTGAGGACCCTCTCCTGGTACCCCTTCTTCATCCACTTGGCTTCGACCCTTGGGTAGAGGGAGGTCCAGGTCTCGTCCTCGAACCCGACCAGGACCTTTTTTCCCCCAGGGCAGGCGCCGCCCTCTTGTAGTTCCTGACCTGCCTCGCCGTCCTGTAGTAGTTGGGGTCGTCGCTCTTCACGTCCAGCTTCGGCCTCTTGTACGTGAGGCCCAGACTCTGGAGCATGTCGTGGACGTAGGACTTGCTGACCTTAATCCCCTCCGCCTGGAGGGCCCTCGCTATGTCCCTGACGACCCACCTCCCCTTCAGGAACCCGAAGGCCTGGGGGTCCTCCTTCAGGAGCTCCCTGATCCTCTTCACGGCCGTCCTCCTCACCCTGACGGGCCTCCCGGACGGCTTCCTCGCCCTTATCCCGTCAATCCCACCTCGTCTCCTGTAGGCCCTGAGCCACCTCTCGACGGCGTCCACGGTGACGCCCAGCTCCCTCGCTATGTCCTTCACCCTCCGCTTCTGGGAGCGCATCAGGACCCCGAGCGCCCTCCTGTACTCCTTCTTGTCCCGAGTGAGGGAGAGGAACCTCTTCAGGTGCCTCTTCTCCTTCCGCGACAGTCTCAGTCTCATGGCCGACCGAGGTTCATGCGCGTTCAAGCGCACAGAAATCAAACAGATTCGACAGATTTGTGAAAGGAGATTAGACTAGCTTATCGGACTCGACTTATTAGACCTCTTGCGCGATAACTACCTGGCTGACGGGGTCTCCGAGTGATTCGTTCTCCTCCGTCTTTGACGCCTACGCCAGGAGCAGACTTTCGCTCCCCATGATCCTCAGGTTGACCAGCCCAGACACTATGTCCGTCATCAGGTCGTAGTGCCTGAGCCTGTTGCGGAACTCCGTCCCGAAGATGTTGAACTTCTTCAGCCTGGAGATGATATGCTCCACCACGACCCTCGCCTTCGAGAGGGCCTTGTTGAACGCCTTCTGGCGAGGCGTCAACCTCCGTCCCTTCTTCCCTTTGTGTCCCCTCCCTCCTCCGTGCCTCTTGAATGGCACCATGGGTTCCAGCTCGGGGAAGTCGTTCTGTATTCCGTTGTACCCCAGGTCGACCACGGGCTTCACGCCCGGGGGGAGCTGAGGATGGTTCCGCTTGAAGATCGGGTAGTCGTGCCTCCTGCCGCGAGCGTGGTTGGTCTTGTGGACGACCTCACCCTTCCCGTTCACGGTGAGCTGGGTCTTCACGGTGTGCCTCTTCCTCTTCCCCGAGTAGTGCGTCTTCCTCTTCTTCGCATCCTTCGGGCGAGGGATCTCCTGTTCTGTTGCGTCTATGAAGGCCTCGAACCCGGGGAAGAACTTCTCTATCTCCTCCGGGGTCCTTGCCCTCCTCGCCGACTCGTGGACCTTCTTCGGTATTGGGACGCACCTCCTCACAAGGGGCTCCAGGTATCTGATGTCCCTCCAGACGTTGCTCTGGTCCAGGTCGAAGAGGAACCCGACGAGGGTGAACGTGGCGTAGAGCCTGTAGTAGACCAGGAGCATCAGGAGCCTGTCCCTGAGAGGGAGCTTGAACTTCCCTCCACCCCCAATCTCCCTCTTCCTGCCGCCGGGCCTGGAGAGGAGCCTCCTCCTCTCCGACTCGTCGTAGTCGGGTCTGACCTTCTCGTAGAGGGCGTCGAACTCGGAGACCTCTAGGCCGCTGAACGACCTGAAGGTCGAACCCATCTTGGACAACTTGGGGTACGAAAGCATGCAAGTGAGACGTCAGGGAAAGAACGTATCACGCAGAGTGAAATCCGTTCGAGCGACAGCTAAACGATTCTATCGCGCAAGAGGTCTAATAAACGAAACCGGCGAGACTGGTAGTCCCTCTGAAGCAGGTTATGTCAGCGTTTACGGCATCTGGTTGTCCGAGAGCTCTTGTTAGTGCGAAGCAGGCGGATTAGGAGGTCTCAGTGAAGGGTTCCTTCCCGAGAAGAACCTTACGAGTAAGCAAAGTCTTGATTTGGTTCGCCAAAAGATTGGAACGTTCTCCGATAATTGGAGGCGTATCACTTCACTCAGATTTTTTCCGATACCAATAGCGGCTACTTGTCCGGGGCAGAGTATTCGCGAACACAAGTGAGCGCCACGGCGTCCTCCTGTCCAACAAGAGACTTTTGTAGAATAAGAGTGCGACCAAGTATGCCTCGTCGAACGGCACGTCATTGCTGGGTGCTATGTAACAAGCGTCGTTGTTATCCATAGCTTGCAGAAATGCATCCTTCAAATCTTCACTCCATGTTCGACACGCGTTTAGGAACACTACAGTCGCCTTGATTTCCAAGTCTGAAATGTCTCTAGCCCTGATGGTGGCGTTTGGTCGGACATAGAATTCTCCATGTCCATCGATTTTTGCCCCATGCGCTGAAATGTGGAGGTAGTCACAATCCTTTTCCAGATAGGCCAGGAAGTCATCTCTCGTCCAAGGTTGGGCGAAACTGGTCTTGATGTACCTCGCGCGGCGTTGGTCATACGCCCTTGTCAGGATGGGCACTGTCTTATGGATGAGTTCAGCTTCGCTTGGACCCGCGTACTTGGGGATACCCTCGACAAGCCGGAGTCTTACCAAGCAAGGGTTTTGGCGTTCCTTTCAGTCTTATAGTTTTGTAAATGGACATCCGGTAACTGGTAGCGAACCAACTTGTCTCTTAGTGCCTTTGAGTCGGGGTCGATCGGATTGCCGCAGGTCTGTCGAATTCAGGCTGATAGCGTGAGCCAGGGGACCAGGTCAATCTTGGTCTCCCTGCCTATCACAGAGACTCCCGCCGCCGGCTCCTTCCCCAAGACCAGCAAGACCAACTTGTCAAGGCGGTAGTCTATGACCACGAGATCCCCGTCCACCGCGGGCGTCCCCGAGAGCGCCTCTGACGCGAACTTGCTCTCCACTGGCTCGTCGGTCTTCTGCCATTGCCTGATGAACATGCTAGTCACCTCCGAGTGCTCGCCCAGAGGCGTAACAAGGACCCTGCGGGCGGGCGTCACCTTGGCTCTGCTCACCTCGACCAGGTCCCCGCTAGAGACGCCCGCGTTGTGCCTCAGGAGACCGTCCATCCTGGTTATCCCCTGATCCCAGTCCGAGGGGTAAAGCGGCAGGCACTTGGCGGCCGTGGTGCTTGTGCCCCTGATCTCGACGTACCCGCCGTCGGAGATGTCGAGCTCCTCGATGTACTTCGGGTCCAGCCTGGCGATGGTCCTGCCGACGTCGCGGGTGTATGCCTCCACGGCCTTAACCTTGAATGACTTCGTCATGGTTGATTCTCCCCCGAGAGTAGGCGGGCCTTCTTTGCCCCGTCCGCCGTGAGCCAGAATCTCCTTGGCCTGGACTTCTCGTAGGCGACCCAAGAGAACTTGCTCCCGAGAACCGATGAGGCGACCATGCTGACCGTTCTGGAGACGATGCCCTCGCTGTGCGATTCGAAGATGCCTCCGGCCTCAGGCAGGGTCTTGAGGGCGCCGATGATCTTCTCGGCGGTGACGCTCTTCCCCTTCTCCGTGGCACCCATGCTGTAGAGAGTGGATACAATCAAATCGTTCATCCTGTTCAGGCTGGACTTCGCTCTGTCGAGCAGCACGCCCGCTGGGGTCGGACCCGCCTGGACCGGAGGACCCATGGACACCTGGCTGTACCCTTTCTCCCCCAGAACCTTCAGCAGGTTCGAGGCTTCCTCCAGCGTCGGAACCAAGATTCTCACTTCGTGCAACCTAAAACCGTCACCGTTTCGATGCATTACGTGTCGTAATGCATATTATTAAGCATTGTGAAAATGAAACTCATTGCAATACCCTAAGGTAGACCATGATGCATGCCAGATGAACGAATCCCATGTAGACCTGTGGTAGCCTGTCGTATCTGGCTGCGACCCTTCTGAAGGCCCTGATCCAGCCGTTGAAGCGCTCTATCATCGACCTGACGTGGTTGTAGGCTTGGTTGTCGAATGCCCT
>JACWAI010000111.1 GCA_014874415.1 Nitrososphaerales archaeon | reverse complement strand
GTACCTGTTCAGGCGGAGCGAGAAGCCCGATGTTGGGCGTTAAGTAGTCTCGATAGCTACTTCTCTGTTGACCGAGGTTCCCGCCTGGCCTCCGACAATAAAGGACCTTGAGAGGCTCTGCCTTGTCGAGAAGCTTTCTGCTGCGAAGATAGCGAAGATCTACGGGCTGAAGTACAAGAATCCGAAGGTCGCCGAGTCGACGGTACTCTACCATCTCAAGAGGAACGGGATCAAGAGGCGTGATGCTGCGGAGCACATCAGAAAGGTTACCGAAGAGATGGTCGATCGATGGGTCGTAAGATATCAGGCAGGCGAGTCGCTCAAACGGATTGCCGGAGAACAAGTAGACCCGGTCACGGTATGGAATCATCTCACGGCTAGAGGCCTCGTACTGAGGGACAAGGTTGAAGCACAAATCAAAGCCGTAACGAAGCATGAACGGAAGCCGTTCAGCGGAGATAGAATTGAGAGGGCCTACCTGATGGGCCTTAGATATGGAGATCTTCATATTGTCAGGCACGGGCGAGCGATTCGCGCCAGAGTTAGTACCACTCATCCCGCCATGGCCGACTTGTTCGAGTCATTGTTTAGCCCATTTGGCCACGTCGCCAGGTACCCGAGAGAGGCCAAACTCGTTGGATATGAGTGGAACCTGGAATGCGATCTTGACGACAGTTTCGAGTTTCTGCTTGCTAAGCCCGCAATTGCTGAATTGGAGGCGATCTCCCGTACAGAAATCATTGCCTTCTTAGCCGGTCTCTTTGACGCGGAAGGCTCTGTCCTTCTTCACGACAAGCGAGGCAGATACAATCCTGAAACCGCTTTCTCAGGTGCCGACGAGAGTTTGATGAGATATGTTGACAGAAGCCTGAGGATATTGGGTTACCACAGCAAGCTGGATTGGGTGATACAAGCCGAGAATCGCCAAGGCATAACGGGATACAGTAGGGAAGGCAGAGTTATCATATGGCGATTTCTAGAAGCTCAAGGGTTCCTCCGGTCCCTCCCCATCAGGCATCGGGAGAAAGTCGAGAAGGCCAAGATAGTTCAGCAGATGATATACCGTTCTGATGCGGGAAGGAATCTTGAAGACCGGAGAAAGTGGAAAGCTCTGGTGGCCAAGATTGAAGCTGAAAGATTGGCATTCATAGAACTGGCGAAAAATTCACTCGAACTCTCTAACTCAAGCGTGGAATCTCTATCATCTAGGTCTCGTTTAGCCAAATTAGCCTAAAATGAGGCGTCTTCGGAATTCTAAGCTCAGAATAGCCTTTAGCGGTCGGCCTCTACTGGCCAATAGTTGAGCCCCCAGTAGATGACCGGGATGTCGGCCACGTGGACGTTCCTCAGCAGGTGCGGGAGGACCCTCAGGTTCTTGAACGACGGGGTGCCTATCTTCAGCCTGTAGGGCCGCGGGGACCCGTCACTGATCAGGTGGTAGCTCATCTCCCCCCTGGCCGCCTCGGTCCGGGAGTACACCTCCCCTGCGGGGACCCTGGGCTGCGGCCCCAGCTTCAGCCTCACGGGGCCGGGGGGGAGCTTCTTCAGCGCCTGCCTGATTATCTTCACCGCCTGCCTCATGTCGAGCAGAGCCACGTACGCCCTGGCCCAGGAGTCCCCCTGGGTGAGGACCGGGGTCTTGAACTCAAAGTCTTCGTAGGAGCTGTAAGGTTCGTCTTTTCTGACGTCGAAAGTGAGCCCCGAAGCCCTGGCCACGGTCCCGGTGGCGCCCAGGGCTATGGCGTCGGACCTCGAGAGGACGCCGATCTTGTCGGAGCGCTGGTGGACCATGGGGTTGCCGAAGAATATCTTCTCGTACTCGTCCATGCGCTTGTCGAACCAGTCGCACGTCTTGAGCCCCTTCTCGATGGCGTACGGAGGGATGTCGTTCCTGACGCCCCCGGGGATGGTGTAGGCGAACGTGACCCTGGCGCCACCGATGCGCTCCCCGAGGTCGATCCAAAAGTCCCTGTCCCCCATGCACCAGGTGATCATCGTCGTGTGCCCCATGAAGTACCCCTGGATGGCCAGGAAGTACATGTGGGAGATGATGCGGTTTATCTCTGACATGATGACGCGGAGGTGCTGCCCCCGCAGCGGGACCTTGTTGTTCATCAGCTCGTCCACCCCGATGGAGTAAGCGAACAGGATGTTCGAGCTGTCAAGGATGACAGGCCTCTCCAGATGCGGGACGTTCTGGATGTAGTTTCGGTACTCCCCCATCTTCTCCTCGCCACGGTGGACGTAGCCGGGGTCGGGTTCGGCCCTCACGACGTAGTCCCCGTCGAGCCAGAGACGGATGCGGAAGTGCCCCGCTCCCGGGTGCTGCGGGCCAAGAGAGACGGACATTATCCTGTCCGAGTCGGGAGAGTACTCTGACTCGACCGTCAAACTCTCATCTCCCCGGGGACACGTAGTCCTTGCGTAGGGGTGGAAGGTCGTTCCAGTCCTCCGGGAGGAGGATGTGGCTCTGGTTGGGGTGCCCCTGGAAGTTGATGCCGAACATCTCGTGGGTCTCGCGCTCGTGATACTCTGCCCCCCTCCAGACCTCGATGAGGGTCGGGACCACGGGGTTGTCCCGGGGGACCCGCTCAGACACGGCGAGGACGAAGTCTTCCTGGCCTGGCGTGGTCGAGCCGACGAAGTACTCCACCTCGAGCTCGTTCTTGGCTATCCAGTCGACACCGCTTACGGCGCTGATGTGGTCGAAGCCGAGGGCGTCGCGGGCGAAGAGCGCCACTTCTCGGATCCTGGACGGGCTCGTCGAAACCTTCAGGCGGCGCTCCTTCATCCACTCGAACTTGACGTCGGGGAACCTGGCTGTTATCTGGGAGGCGAACTCCTTGGCGCGGACGGGCTCGGGCTTTGGCGCAGGCGGAGTCGGAGCGGCCGCAGGCTTCGCAGCCGGCGCCGGGGGTGCGGGG
>JACWAI010000110.1 GCA_014874415.1 Nitrososphaerales archaeon | reverse complement strand
CTCCTTCAGGCGCGGGTACGCGAGTCCGATGAGCTTGAACCTGCTCTTTGGATTATCTTGGACTGCGATCCTGATGGCGTCGTTGCACATCAGGCGGAAGTCTTCGAACAGAGAAGAGAGCTCTGGAGGAGCGGAATAATTGAACGATATCGACTTCACGGCCGCGATTCGTCGACTCATAGAGGGCTCTTTGGCGGAGGTGGTCAGCATCTCTAAGACGGAGGTCACCGTTGCCTAAAAACAAGGGACGCTCCTGACCAACCGTGGCAAGGGAGATTCGTGAAAGTGTTTCCGAACTCGCGAAGGTCGCAGGAGCCGTTAAGTTAACGCAACAATTTGGAAAAACGGTTAATAGCCCTGGGACGAATATTCGCGCAAATCCGCTTGGACACCTACTCCGCGATCGCTACGGGAATGTCCGTCCTGAACATGGTCCTCCTAGTCGGGCTGATCTACCTTTATCTCAGAATCGCCGGCAAGACCCACGCTGGATTCTCCTACGGCCTGACAGCCTTTTCGGGGCTCTTGCTGGCGCAGAACTCAGGCATGGCGTACGTCTGCGGCTTCCTAACCGACTACTACAACTGGGAGCTTTCCCCTTACTTCGCCGCCGTGTCCATCCTCGAGTTCGTCGGCATCCTCGTCCTGCTCCGGGTCACCCTTTGAAGCATGGGTCTCAGGATTTGGACGAGATTTGGAAGAACATTCAAATTGACAAGTGACCACCGGAACCAAGAATCAAGTTTGGCTGGTAGGCGAGAAACAGGAGGGATGCGTTCCAAGAGGGCTGGCGCGCTGGCCCTGCTCGTCGCAGTCCTGGTGTCCGCTGGGGCGTTTGCCTTCTTCACAATCCCCGCCGCGACGGCACAGAGCACGGTTAGCGTGAGTATCAATAGCTACGCCTTCAATCCAGTCAACATCACTGTCATGATAGGCGTGAACAACACGGTCACGTGGACCAACAATCAGGCGGGGGTGTCTCACACGGTCACCGCCAACGACAACTCGTGGGGATCTGGCATCTTGGCGCCCGGCAATTCATACACATACGCCTTCACCACCCCCGGGATCTATCCGTATCATTGTAGCATTCACACATATATGAAAGGAGAGGTCATCGTTCTTTCAGCCACCGGCTCGTCTACTTCTTCCACATCGGCCGCTTCCACCAGCAGTTCGGCCACCGCTACATCAACAACGAGTTATTCCTCCACCTCGATATCGACCTCCGCTTCGTCTGTCGCCACGACCCCTTCTACTTCGAGCTCAAGCACTGCAGTCCCAGAGTTCCCATTTGCGGGCGTTGGTGCCGCCGCGATTACCGCCTTGGTCCTGACTTCGTATCTCGTGATGAGGCAGAAGCGAAGGGGCTGAGCTCCCGTAGCCTCACCCAACGCCCGCCTCCCTGAAACTTCAGGCACGCAGGATGGGTTTGCCCGCGTAGGGATGGATTTCACTGTTGGCATCTGCGCCACCGGGCAATCGACTGACTTGGTCCCTCTCGTCAATACGGTCAGGGCGGAGGCCGAATCGACACCTGGTAGAATGCGCGGGCTTGTCATTGTCGCGAGCGACTGTCCTGGTTCTATTCTTTCGGAGATACAAGGGCTTCAGGCCCACGACTACCGAATTACGCTGGTGGTTGAAGACGAGAGGCGAGGCAAGGCAGAAGCCGTCAACAGGATAATGGATTTGGCGAGAGGTGAATTCTTGGTCTTCGTCAACTCAGATGCAATGCCCGAACCCGGAGCGATATCCAAACTGGTCTCGGTAGCCTGCGCAGACCAGACAATAGGTGCGGTTTCCGCGATGCCGGTCGTCAAACCAGGGAGCGGTCTGGTGGCCGTCCTGACCGATCTGATGTGGACAGCGCACAACGAATGTTCAATCGCCCTGAACCACATGGGCCAATCGAACCACAGCAGCGACGAGCTGGTGGTCTTCAGGAGGTCGGCCATCGGGATGCTCCCCCCCGGCCTCGTGAACGACGGCGCGTTCCTCGCGTCGGTCGCCAAGAGAAGGGGGTATGCTGTAAAGTTCTCAGACGCTGCCAGGGTCCACATCGAGACACCGACCAGAGTCTCCGGCCTCATCGTCCAGCGCCGTCGGATCCTTTTCGGCCACACCCAGGTATGGCGGAAGACCGGGAGCCCTCCGAAGACCATCGAGTCCCTCCTGCTCTTTTCGCCCGCAGTGGGCCTCAGGCTCCTAGTCGGGATCGTAGCCCTCCGCCCCAAGTACCTCCTCATGCTTCCAATAGCGTCGGTGACGGAGGTCTCGGCGACCCTCCTCTCCATACTTGACAGCGTCAGATCGACAAGGAAACATGCCGTCTGGAGGCGCGTCACCTGACCCTGCGAGAGGAATCGGCAGAGAAGATATCACTGCTCTTTGACGCGGCCAAAGAGAACGGGTCGCTCATAACACTCGAGGAGCTTCTCCCCCTCGTGGCGAACGAGGCCACGGAAGAGGAACTCGCGGAGGCCATAAGGTCGACCCCCTCCCTGAACTCGAAGTTCGCTCTGAGCGGCGCCTACGTCACCGAACGGCTGGCCTTCGACTTGGAACGGACGATAGCAGCCGAGGCGGCGAACAGGCACCATGCGTCGAGCAACCTGCGCTGGGCGGCCCAATTCGTGCGATTCAGCCCATTCTCGTTTATCCTGATGGCCGTCAGCGGCTCAACGTCATACGGGTCGGCGTCGAAATCCAGGGATCTTGATTTCTTCTGCGTATCTCCAAAAGGCTCCATGTGGACTGAACTCACGAAGGCCCTGATTCAGGCGCGGATATTCAACCTCATTCACCGAGGGGCGCCGCAGATATGCTTCAGTTACGTGGCGGACGAAGGCTATGCAGGAGGGATGTTCTCGTCCGAGCAAGGTCCGCTCTTCGCCCATGACGCCCTCCAGGCGGTCGCGCTGGTCGGCCCGACCAGATATAGGGCGCTCCTCAGAAAGGCGCCGTGGATGTCCTCATACTACCCCCGAGCGTTTGCGGAGCGGGTCCGAGGAAGCGAGGAGCAGAGCAGCCCATGTCACGCCCGATCCGTCTTTGACAGGATCGTGGAGGCTCTCCTATTCCGCGTCGTCTCCTCCTACATCAGAGGGAAGTCTGCCCTGCTGAATAGAAAGCTCGCAAGGTGGGAGCAACCTGAGAGCGTTTTCGAAGTAAGGCTCGGCAAGGACTATCTGATCTACGAGTCGAAGCGGTACCGCAAGCTGAAGCATCGATACGAAGAGAGCCTCGCGTTCACCAGGCGCAACACCGGGACCCAGCCGGTTGTCCAGTCCGATTCAAGTCGGTGAGAACTCCATCGAAGACGCCAAACTGAACCCCGAGCCCGACCAACGACGGCAGATTGCCGCCTCTGCGGGTGTGGACCAACTCCTCCGGACCGGCTACATCAGGCTCTCCACCAAAGGGAGGTTGACGGGGCTTCCGCATATCGTCCAGCTGAGGTACACGTGGATGAACGGCTCATTCCATGCCATATCTGGAAGTCCCAGCAGCGACTGGGTGCTCAACCTCATCAAGCGGCCGCTCGCTGTGGTCAGGATTTCGGATTTCTTGTATGAAGTCACTGCCGAGGTCCTCGGCGGCCAGGGCGCCGATTCGGTGAAGGACCAATTTCGGCGAAAGTACGGAAGGTCGCTGGTCGAGAGATGGTACTCCAAGTCCCAGATGGTCGTCCGATTGACCCCGACTGGGACGTGCGTGAAGAGAGGGGGGAGCGCCGGGGAGCTCGGTGCGAGGTCGACCTTCGGCCACTGGAAGAAGACCAGGGCAGGAGGTTACTATGACGCGGTCGCGAGGGCTTTCGACTCTGCGGCGGAAGAGTATGATTTCACGATCAGTCACAACTACATCAACACCTGGATCAGGCGCCGCTCCATCGAGGTCCTCCTCAGCAGGGTCGAGCCAGACGACTTCCTGCTCGAAGTGGGGTGCGGGACCGGGGCCGAGTCCGTCGAGATAGCGAGGCATGTCCGGGGGCTCATCGCCCTGGACATCTCCCAGGCCATGGTGGAGCTCCTGTCCGCCAAGGTGAGGGCCAGGGGTCTCGAGGGGAGGATACTCCCTCTAAGGTTGGCCGCATCGGATCTCCCCAAGGTGCGAAGCGTCCTAGCCGGCAGGAAGATCAGGGTCGCCTACTCCTTCAACGGCGCCCTCAACTGCGAGCCCAGGATAAGCGAGTTCGTGTCTCACCTCGCGGACCTGCTCGAGCCTGGCGGGACATTCATCTGTTCGGTGAGGAACACGCTCTGCCTTACCGAGGCCTTCGCCCACGCAGCCGTCCTCCAGTACGCCAGGATGAGCCCTAGGAAGCGCCAGCCGACCATGGTGTCGGTCGGAGGAAGAGATATCCCGTCCAGCTATTACTCAACCCGGGATTTCGCCGAGATTTTCGGGGAACGCTTCAAGACAGAGGAGATGATTGCCCTCCCGGGGCTCCTTCCTCCGGCGTATCTTAACGACTACTATCTCAGGCTCGGGAGCCTGACCAACATCGTCGAGCGCCTCGACAGGGTTCTTTCACGAGTTTTCCCGCTGAACAGGTACGGCGATCAGACCCTGTTCGTCTTCAGGAAGATAGCTTGACTCTCCAAACAGGAAGTGGCAGGAGACACGTGGCGGCCCTTTCACCCGCGCTCCTTGTCTCTCTGCCCGCCCTTCAATTGACGAGCCAGCCTGGGCAGGGGGAAGCGACCCCTCTTCAGCACATCATCATCGTAATCCAGGAGAACCATTCATTCGACAACTACTTCGGAACTTACCCCACCGCTCGCAGCTGGTTTTCCTGGCTCTTTGAGGTTATCAAGGGATAGGCTATTATCGCCGTCTCGATGATGATAACAACCATGGCGAGCGCGGCCAGCACCTTTAGCCTGTCCAACATTGACTTGACCTCTCCCCTCTGTTTAATCTGTTTCTGGCTCTGCAACCTGGCGGTATGCCCGGAAGCCCCCGCCTAGTCGCCCCTCTGTGGGCTGCGTTGTGCCGGTGGGGCCGCTTCGCCCCGCCTTCTTGCTTCGTGATAGAGAAGCACCGCGTAGGCAAGGGTAGGCACCAGGGCGACCGCGAAGACGCTTGGTACCTGGCTGAAGGCCGATACCTTCAGCTGCTCGGCGATGGAAGCCCCCAGGGAGTACTGGGATGGCAGGATGGAAGGCGAGACGAAATAGAAGATGTCGTAGGCGAACACCATGTAGACCATGGGGAGGAGGCTGAAGACCGCGGCCGCCACCTTGTTCCTTTCGATAATCAGGAACGGGACGATCCAGTAGAAATACTGCGGGTTGACGAAGTTGTAGGTCAGGAATATGATCATCAGTGAGACGATTAGCCATTTGGTCACGTCTTCTTCCTTTTTGTAATAGACCCATACAACGACTGCGGCCAAGGCAGGGACTCCGATCCAGGTGAACACGGGCACTGGCGGCGCTCCGAAGGCCGCCAGGATCTGCTGCCACGTGAGCCCGTTCACCGCGAAGGAGCCGCCGAAGGTGGGGACGAACCTCGAATAAGCCAATATGTACAGGTTATCCGCGAGGTTCCCGAATGCCGCGTAGAGGGCCAGAGTCACCAGAATCGCGGGCAGGACGCCGAAGAGCGGCTCCAGTGCCTTTCTTCCCAACTTCCTCAGGGAGACCACGAAGAATAGGGGGATCAGGAGGACAGGCCACACCTTCACGGCGCCGCCGAAAGATGCAAGGAGATATCCATGAAAGTACTTCCCCCTGCCGAACATATAGAGCGATGCGATGGCGAGCAGGGTCGCGACAGGGTCCAACTGCCCCCAGACCGCAGCCACAAGGATAACGAGAGGGTTGGCGAGCCAGGCCGCCAGGACGGATCGGGACCCAACCATCCTCTCCAGGAGGATTCCCGTCAGGATCGCCGAAGCCACCATCGGAAGCTTCAGCAGGAAGACGAGCACGGGCATAGTCGGCGGAGTGAACGCTTGCCAGACGTCGTAGGTCGAGGTTAGCCAAGACGGGTGGTTCAGCGACGTTACAGTGGGGAGAGACGCTCCGGTGATGAGCTGATAGATCAGATAAGAGAGCGCGCTATAGGGGACGTAGAGGGGGGGGTACGCCCATTTCAGGGGACCTGGGTAGGCCGGGGGCGTCCCTGCCCCGAAGGGGTTCACGTGCTGCAGCGCGTGGATGCCCGAGCTGATCAGGAAGAAGACATCGTACCTGTGACCCGTGAAGGGAGCCAGAGTCAGGTAGATGGCTGCGGCAAGGATGAGGAACTTCTTCCTCCCAAGCCGGTTCCCGGAGAGGTAGAACAGGGCAAGCAGTAGGGCCACCACGGCGTAGAGGAGGACGTCCCAGGAGACGGCCGATGGGTCTTCTTTGACGGTGAACGAGGCGACGCTCGACACGCATGTGCCGCTCACCGCCCTCACCGAGTTCACGCCGAAGCTCGACGAGTTGGAGGTCAGCGCGAAGTATGTCCTGGTGAATCCCACGAAGTTGCCCGTGAAGCTCGTCGAGTTGTGCCACCCCGAATTGGTTAGGTACTGGACAGTCACCGTCCCGTTGACGAAGGCAGCAGAATAGTTCACATCAAGGGTCTCGCTGAAGGATATGGCACCGTTCGACGGCAGGGAAGAAGACGGGTAATAGACAAACGAGGGCTGAGCGGAGATCGATACTCCACACCCCGCCGCGTATGCGGGATTGGCGCCCGCGGAGGCAGCTACGAGCATGAGGAGCGCAACACCCAATATGACCCTGCTGTGCAAGAGCAGACCCACCCCATTGGTGGGGCCAGTTATTACTAGGTGCTCAGCCTGCCCGGGGACGGCTGGAGGCGTAGTCGAAGACCGCCTTCTCCTGGGTCCGTTCGACGAACTGTGGCTTCGTTTCCCTGATTTCCGCCATGGCTTCGGCGGCCCCCTCGCTCTTCGCCTTCACCACGTAGGCGGCGAGCACGCACCCCGTCCTCCCTTCTCCGGCCAGGCAGTGCACGAGGACCGGCCTTCCGGCGCCCAACTGTCGCGCCACAAAATCGACAGCCTTGTCCAGGGACTCGAGGTCGGGGGGCTCGTGGTCTTCCATCGCCACGTGCCCGTACGCCACATCTAGGCCATCGGTGAACTCGGCGGGCAGGGGGTCTCTTGTGAGGGTCAGTATGCTCCTGATTCCAGACTTCACGAGCCACTCGACCTGGGCCCTGGAAGCCGGATAACCGGACCCCGCAAGCCTGTCCTTCTCCACCCAGACGAATCCTGTCGGTTCGTCCGCTACTTTGGCTCTTAGCTTCCTGAGGAAGAGTCCGCCGGTCCCCAATTGAGTTCTGTGAATATGATATTCGCTGAAGCTTTAGAACCTTTAGGCTTCCAGAACCTCGAGCTTCCCGTACTTGCCCACATTCAGCCTCAACTCCCCGCGGAAGCTGTTGGTATAGCCGTTGGTCACCCTCACCTTGGAGCCCTGCTTCACCATGTCGATCTGGTCGTCCCAGAGTGAAAGCTTGATCTGGCCGCTTTCGTCCTTCAGCATGCAATCAGCCACCCTGGCCTCCCCGCCTGTCCTCAGGTTGACGTTCCGCGGCTCGGACATCTCGACGATCTCTCCTTCGGCGTCGACCCTTCTCATTCCGTCCCTCAAATCGCGTACGTTCATCTGACGGCAGGTCGCCGGACGGCATTATTTAACAATACTACGCGTGGATAACCAAAATTACCGGACGCCGTTAAGTATTCAGCCTTTCCAGAGGAACGTGACGGCCGACCAGAGGGCAGAGAAGAACGTCGCGAGGTTCCTGGCGAAGGTGGGGCCGTCCAGGGCGGTCGAGAGGTTCCTCTCAGGGTACGGGAGGGTGAGGACGAGGTCCGCGTACATAGTGGAGCTCGTGGAGTACAAGAGGTGGCTCGCGGGTGAGGGCGTGGACCTGGGGTGGGACGAGCTCCCCCGGGACAACCTGAGGCGCATCTTCGAGAGCGGGTCGACGGAGGTCGAGGCCAAGCGGACCCACATGGACTGGCTGAGGAGGTACCTCAACGTCTACCTCATCGACAGGGGGTACTCCGAGGCGAAGCGGAAGCTGGCTTCTGCGGCCGTCCGGCTTTTCTACGAGGCGAACGACTCCCCGCTCTTCGGGCACCTCAAAGAGGCGGAGCAGAGGCCCCAGCCGGCGCCGAAGCCGCTGGAGGCCGACGACATCAGGAAGGT
>JACWAI010000109.1 GCA_014874415.1 Nitrososphaerales archaeon | reverse complement strand
CTTCGTACCCAACACTCACATCCAAACCTTCATCTTTCCCGCTCATGCCCTCAGTCCATGCCAATGATTAGCCGGTGGGCAAACGATTGGCAGATGAACTTCTAACACACCCTCTAAGGCCCATCAGGTAGGCCCTCTCAATTCTATCTCCGCTGAACGGCTTCCGTTCATGCTTCGTTACGGCTTTGATTTGTGCTTCAACCTTGTCCCTCAGTACCAGGCCTCTAGCCGTGAGATGATTCCATACCGTGACCGGGTCTACTTGTTCTCCGGCAATCCGTTTGAGCGACTCGCCTGCCTGATATCTTACGACCCATCGATCGACCATCCCTTCGGTAACCTTTCTGATGTGCTCCGCAGCATCACGCCTCTTGATCCCGTTCCTCTTGAATGGTAGAGTACCGTCGACTCGGCGACCTTCAGATTCTTGTACTTCAGCCCGTAGATCTTCGCTATCTTCGCAGCAGAAAGCTTCTCGACAAGGTAGAGCCTCTCAAGGTCCTTTATTGTCGGAGGCCAGGCGGGAACCTCGGTCAACAGAGAAGTAGCTATCGAGACTACTTAACGCCCAACATCGGGCTTCTCGCTCCGCCTGAACAGGTACACCCCGAGGAGGATCAACGCTCCCCCCGCCAGCTGCGCCTGCGTGATCTGCTCCCCCAGAAACACAAGTGCGAAGAACGCTCCGAAGACCGTGGAGGTCGACCAGACAAGCAGCATCTTGACCGCGCCGAGCCGCTTGACGGCCGCGATGAAGAAGTAGGTTCCCATCGAAATGGCGAGCGCCAGCAGGACAAGCACGAAGGTGTCATAGGAGGAGAAGCCGAAGGGGATCCTCGCCCCCAGCACGAATGCCGTCAACACCGCTCCTCCGATCAGGTTCCTGAACTTGCTCAGACTGGACACTTCGAACCTCTTCGTCGCGACTGCGAGAAGGTTGTTCTCCACCGCCCAGCCCACGGTCGCGCCAAGGACCAGGAGGTTCCCGACGAGCCCCTGCAGGAACCGGACCTGCCCCAAGTCCAGGTTGGTCGAGACGACGACTATACCCGCCACGATGAGGATGCCCCTAACAGCCTGCGCCCTGCGGAGCCTCTCCCCGAACAAGGAGAAGGCGATCACCGCCGTGAAGAGCACTTCGCCGTTCGCCAGGAGGGTGGCGTTCACCACCGTGGTCTCGTTCAGGCCCGTCGTGTACGTCAGCGACGCGGCGGCGGCGCCCACAAGGCCGAAGAAGACGAGGTAGGGGACGCTTGCCTTGACCGGCCTGACTGCTGGCTGGTAAAGGACGAGGATGACCCCCGACAGGAGGAAGGCGAAAGCTGTCACTGGCGCGGGCCCGTTGTGGGCGAGCAGAATCTTGGTGAGGGTAGAGACCGAACCGGCGGCTATCGCCCCGACGATGGCGTAGACGTATCCCTGCGCGGTCTCCGACCTTCCAGAGTGTTCCACGAACCCCGCACCCCGGCGCGCATGCCGACTTAACGCTAGCCTGGATTCTGAACTCTTAAATTACAACCTGCACACTTGGCCCCGTGTCCTCCAACGAGGAAATGCTCGTTGAACTCCGAAAAATAAGAGAGCTCCTCACTCCTGCGCTCGCCGCTCCAACCCCGAAAGGCATGTCCGCAGAGTTCAAGGCCTTTCTCACCAACTACAAGGTACTTGGCCTCGCGGTCGCATTCATCCTCGGCCTTTACTTGGGTGCGCTCGTGCAGTCGCTGGTCAAGGACCTTATACTGCCAATCATCGGCATCCCCCTCAGCGGCGGCGGTGACCTGAGCACATACACCGTCATCTTCGACAACCAGCTATTCCACATAGGCGACTTCCTTATCGCCGTGATCACTTTCATCATCGTCGCCTTCGTCATCTTCCTCATCGTCAAGCTTGCCAAGCGCTACAAGGTCGACTAGGAGCTCTCCCGTCCTTTTTCCCTCCCCGTGTAAGTGTAATTCGTTAAGCAGAAGGTCAACCGTTCTTGCTATAGTGAGTCATGTCCGGTTTCCCGCATATCAGCCTGGACATCACGATGAGCAGCAGCAAATTTGAGAAAGGATGGAAAGCACAGGAGAAGGAGCCATTCGGGAAGCAGGTCCGCGAGACAGTCCGCGGTCCGCAGCCGATGCGTCCTCAGATCCAGAAGGCGACCCAGCAGCTGACCGGGGAGGTCAACCGACTGGACCAGGCGATGAACAGGCTGAAGCAACGCGAGAACTCCATCTTCAAGAAGGCCGTGACCGCCGTCCAGGCACACGACCAGGAATCAAGCAAGGCGTACTCCAACGAGCTATCCGAGGTCCGCAAGATGGAGAAGATCGTCACGCAGTCCAAGATCGCCCTGGAGCAGATCACCACGAGGCTGCAGACGGTAACCGACATCGGAGACTTCGCCGCTACAATCGCCCCGGCCATCGGGGTGATCAAGAACGTGCGCGCCACCCTAGGGGAGGCGATGCCAGACGCCCAGGGAGCTCTCGGAGAGATTGGAGCCCAGCTCAACTCGATCATGGTGGACGTGGGCCAGATAACTGGCACGTCGTTCTACCAGCCCGAGAACAGCGAAGAGGCGAACAAGATCCTGGCCGAGGCGTCAGCCATCGCGGAGAAGCGCATGGCCGAGTCCCTGCCTGAAGTGCCCAACAACACGGGGCAGTCCATCTTCACGAGCGAATAAGCGAACCCCAGGCAGCTCGGCTTCGGCCGGGCGGCCCTTCTTTCTGTTTTCGACCCGGCTGGGAGTCTTCCCTCCAAGACACCGAAACGGCGGGCTATACCTATATCCAGACCCCTCGACCCCTTCGAACAAGGCCTAGACCGCATGGGCAGCTCGAACCCTGACTACGACGTCATCATAGCCGGAGGAGGCATGGCGGGCCTCATCACGGCCGCATCGATAGGACACCACTCAAAGGGGAAGGCGCGCGTCCTGATCGTGGACAGGAACAGGAAGGACGAGCCCGGGAGGAAGACGAACAACGGCTGGACCTGCGGAGACGCCACCAGCAAGCGGTCGCTGGACTACCTGGCAGACCACATCGGGATCAGGTACGGATCCCCCGAGCTGGAGCACCCGGTCAAGGGGGTGTACGTCTACTCCCCAGACAGGGCATCCAAGGTCCTCTTTGAAGGGGAAGGTTACCTATTCAACCGGAAGCTTGCCCCCAGGCGCCAGGTGGCCGACGCCAGGAAGTTCGGGACTGAATTCATGTTCGGGGCGACGGCCGAGAGGCTCACCTCGGACGACGGCCAGATCACCGGGGTCAGCGGGAGGAAGTCGGACGGTTCAACCTTCACCTACTCGGCGAAGGTCACGATAGACGCGACCGGCTCCTCGTCGACGCTCCGGAGGTTCATGCCCATCCCTTCGATGATAGAGAAGGAGATAGATCCCGACGACGTGGTGGGGACGGGAAGGTATATCCTCGATTTCGAGCCCGCTGCGGATAGGAAGGAGTTCTTCGACCCTGATTATTGTATAATCCACCTGGATCAGTTCTTGGCTCCAGCAGGCTACTGCTGGGTCTTCCCCAAGGGGAAGAAGAAGGTCAACATCGGCCTCGGCGTGTCGCATTCAGGGCTTGCCAGGAGGAACAGGAGGTTCGGCCTGAACGACAACCTCCAGAGCTTGATCGACAAGTACCTGGCCGACAACCCCGTCATCAAGAGCTACTCCCAGCCCGCCGACGACGCGAACTCGGGGAACACGAAGGGGAACTGGCAGGTGCCTGTACGACGCCACAACGACTGCATGGTGGCCAACGGCTTCGCGGTCGTCGGGGATTCGGCCTGGATGCCGAGGCCCATCGATGCCGGGGGCATAAGCCCTGCCATCTACGGCGGCACCATCCTGGGCAAGGTCGTGGCCGACGCCCTCGAGGCCGGAGACACCAGCGAGGTAGGGCTCTGGAAGTACAACGTCGAGTACATGAACACCCACGGGTACCCAATGGCGAGCTTCGAAGTCCTTAGGCGCTACCTTCAGACTGTTACCAACGACCAGATCAACTACGGCATGAAGCACTTCCTCTCAGAGGAGGACGTCGCGGCAATAACGGAAAGGAAACACCCCGAGTTCAACCAAGCGCGCTTCATGAACCCGGCGATGTGGCTCCGGATACTCGGACAGTACTCCCTCGCCAGGGGGTTGAGGTACACCGTGAAGAAGAGCGCGTCCCTGGTGGAGATCAACCTCTCATATCCCGAGTCTCCGAAAGGGTTCAGCGACTGGCAGAAGCGCCTCGAAAGAGAGCTGGCGGAGACTGTCGAGAAGTTCAAGCCGCTGGACGTCGTCGCTGCCTAGTTCACCTAAACCTGAACTGCTCGCTAGGCACGATTTCCGCGAACTAGAAATAACCCGCTCGGAGCAGTAGGTTGACATGATTTCTGACCCCATCGACGACGAAATCATGGAATTCGTGAAGGAGGTCACCCCCTCCGGGGCGTACCTCATGGGTTCCAACGACTACGCCGGAAAGCTCTTCGTCGCGTCCCAGGCCAACATCGACGCCGCATTGAAGAAGGTCCGCACTCTTCGGGCCAGGGCGAAGACGGAACTCCAGCGGAAGGTCCTTGACGCGCTCGAGACGATGATACTCTTCGACGAGCCGCAGCCGGTGCTGGATGACATCGTCGGCACGATATTCGCCCACCTGGCCAAGGAGGGAATCAAAGACGCCCACATGCTCTCTTTGCTGAATTTCGCGATGAAAGACGTGGACGCATGCAAGGCGAGGTTCTCCAAGAAGCAGATTCCGGTGGCGGTGAAGGCGCTCACTCTCTACCGCCTGGACGGGGCCCTTGAGATCCTGGACACCGTAAAAGGCGAGAGCAAGAGCGCTGAGGTGAAGGCCGCCTGCGACGCCCTGAAGTCAAAGGTCTCGGACTACGTGAAGCTCTTCGAGCTGGATGGCTGGGGCAAGGGGGAGTTCCCCAACGTCGAAAGAATATTCAAGGAGAAGGGGTTCGACCTGGGCAGGCAGAAGTTCTACCCCATAGCACTGAAGAAGGGCTTTGACTACGGAGAGACCCCCGAGCAGCTCGAGGCCAAGGCAATCGGCTGGATTGACGAGGAGCTCCCGAAGTTCAGGAAGGTCGCCGGGATCCTCGCCAAGCAGTTCAATTGCAAACCGACCCCGGAGGAGGTCGAAGAGAAGATAATCGAAAGGAACGACCTCGACCCGAAGAAGCTCGTCGCGCTAACCCTGGGCATCAGGAAGGTCATCCAAAGACTCGTCGACGAGGACGTAACCGGGATAAACCCGAAGTACAACACCCGGGTCATCGAGACCCCCTCTTATCTCACGGGGACGATGCCCACGGGCGCCGCCCAATTCTTCGATACCTACACGAAGAAGCCCTTTCAGGTCTTCTTCCAGACCACCGACCCGAAGCGAGACCCCGACCGGTCGGTGGCGGCCCTGATCGACCTCCTTGTCCACGAGGAGTATGGCCACTGCGTGCATCACTCCAACAGCGCGCTGGAGTTCGTGGGCAAACTCCCCATGCTCCAGGTGATGGCTGCGGCCCTCACGAGCGCGCCCATCACAGAGGGGCTCTCCTTCAACAGAGAGCTGGAGTTCTTCGAAGTCTCCAAGGGACTCGAGACGAAGAAGAGGCTTACCCCGACCGAGAAGGCCTACGTGAAGCTGATGGAAAGGTACGGCGGGCTCGAGCAGGTGAACCTCGAGCTCGAGTTCATGACCAGGCGCTGGAGGATAACCCGCTTCCTCAGGGTCGTGGGGGACGTGTGGGTGAACACAGGCAAGAAGAGCCTCCTCGAGTTCGTCGACTGGGCCCACGAGTATACCGGGGTCTCAAGGAGCAGCGTGTACTTCCAGCTCTTCCCCGCCCACGAAGGCGGATTCCCCGGGTATGCCACGAGCTACGCCGTCGTCGGCCAGGAGATACTCGCCATCGAGAGGAAGATCAAAGACCCGAAGAAGAGGGTGAAGTTCTCGACCTACCTCTGCAGCATAGGATTCCCACCGAGGAGCATGTACACGAAGATGCTGAAAGCCTACGCCACGAAGTTGAAGTAGGAGCCAATCGTCCATTTGGGCAATGAAACTGAGCCCCAAGGTCGAGAAGTTCCTGAACGGGAAGCACATTGGCAAGGTGGCGACGGTCATGAAAGACGGCTCCCCCCACGTCACCCCGATATGGTACATGCTAGAAGAGGGAAAGCTCGTGATAAACACCACCACCGACCGGGTAAAGTACCACAACATCGAACGGGACAACCGGGTCTGCTTCCTGGTAGAGGACGGCTATTCTCACGTGATATTGTTCGGCAAGGCGAGGCTTGCGAAGGAGCGCGACGGCAAGAAGGACATCGAGGCCCTGGCCATACGATACACAGGTGAGCAGCAGGGGAGGAAGTCGGCCAGGAACATCTACTGGAAGCAGCCCAGGGCCGCCATAGAGATAACCCCAGAAAGGGTCGTGGACGCCCTCTAGCTCATTTCATGGCTCGGAAGAAGAAGTCGGCGACGAACTGGCTGTAGGCCTCCCTGTCAGAGATCTTCGCGAAGTGGATGTGCTGGAAGATCACCCTGTTGAGCATCCCCAGGAGGCAGTCGGTGGCCAGCTGGGAGTCCGTCCTGCGGAAGATTCCCTTCGAAATCGACTTGTCAACGAGCCCTACCGCCATCCCCCCGATCCGGTCCAGGTCGTCGGAGACCATCTGGGCGCTGTGCTTGTCCAGGGTCGCGGAGTCGCGCATGTAGAGTCCGATATCGAAGGTGTGCTCGGGGAAAGACGTGAGATAGGTAGAGATGAAAGACTCCAGACCCTTCTTCGGGTCGCTTGAGGCGGAAGCCTTCGCGAGCTTGTCGATGAAGTCGCTCATGGAGATCTTCTTCCGGGCCACGGCGTCGAAGAGCCCCTTCTTGCTCCCGAAGTAATAGTAGATGACGGGGGCGGTAGTCCCGGTCTCCTTGCAGATGTCTCTCACCGAGACGTTCGCGAACCCCTTCTCGGCGAACATCTTTGAAGCGACCTGAAGGATTTTCTCCGCCGTCGCGCCGTGCTCCTGGGCCTGCACGATGGGTGAAATGCGTGCTTCTGTGTATATATCCCTTGAACCTAACTCGGGAACTTCATCTCTCCCATGAGAGCGGAGAATTCAGGGTCGCCCCTCAGCCAGTCGAAGCGGGGCTCGACGTCGCTCCACACGAGCCAGCTCGAGCGCTCTTCGAACGC
Organism: Nitrososphaerales archaeon; assembly: GCA_014874415.1. Taxonomy (GTDB): domain Archaea; phylum Thermoproteota; class Nitrososphaeria; order Nitrososphaerales; family Gagatemarchaeaceae; genus UBA183. The sequence continues at coordinate 7,503 of JACWAI010000109.1, read as the reverse complement.
CTTCTTCAACCATTCGAGCGCCCTGCTCCTGTTCTTGAACCCGTTGTAGACGACGGCTATCCAGTATGACGGGACGTAACGAGTCTTGCGGCGCTCGATCAGCTTCTCAAGGATGCGCGTTGCTTCCTCCTTCCGCCCCGCCGACGCCAGGCCGTGGCCGAGCATCGCCAGTGCCAGAGTCCCCTCTCCGGAGAGCCTGACGGCGGTCTCGAGCTCGGAGATGGCCTCCTGGTACATCCCCTTCTCGAGGTACGGCCTCCCGAACCAGATGTGGGTCAGCATGAAGTTCGGGTCCAGCTCCACCGCCCTCCGGTACTGGTCGATTGCCCTGTCGTACTGGCGTGAAAGGTACAGGACGTGCCCCACTCCCGTGTTGATGGCTAGGTTCAGAGGGTCGAGCTCCTGGGCCTTGGCAATCTCTGACAGTGCCTCATCGAACCTCTTTATCGCCTTGAGATAGTCCGCAAAGTAGTGGTGGGCCGGCGCGTAGCTCGGGCTTATCCTGATGGCCTCACGGAACTCCTCCTCGGCTCCCTGCCAATCCCAGTCGTACTGGAACTTGATGAGGCCCAGCGATGTGTGTGCTTCAGCCAACTGAGGGTTGAGCGCGAGCGCCCTCCCTACGGCCTCCTTCGCCTTCGGGTAGGCTTCCTTGGGTGCGACGAATTCGAGGAGTGCCAGCGTCGAGTAGCTGTCGGCGAGTCCCGTGTACGCCTTGGCGTAGCCGGTGTCCGCTTGAAGCGATTTCTGGAATAACGTGACAGCCTGTTCCAGCCCCTCCTGCGTCCGCCTGTTCCAGGCCTGCCTTCCTCTCAGGTAGCCGAGATATGCCTCGGCGGAGCGGGGGTCCCTCCGCCGCCGTCGGGCCTAGCACCTGCATCCTGAGGGCTTCGGCCACTTTGCGCGAGATGTCATCTTGTAACGACAGGACATCAGTGATTTCTCTGTCGTATCCCTGAGACCACTTCGCTTCCTCGTTCGATGTGTCGACCAGCTGGACGGTAATGCGAACCTTGTCCCCTGCCTTCCTGACGCTCCCCTCGATGACGTTGCCGACGCCGAGCTCCTTGCCTATCTCCGATATCGACTTCGTCGTCCCTTTGTATCTCATTACCGAAGTTCTTGCTATGACCTTGAGCCCCTGTGTCCGGGAGACTGATGAAATCAACTCCTCCGTCATGCCATCTGCGAAGTACTCGTCGTTGGGGTCGGGGCTCATGCTGACGAGAGGGAGCACGGCCACTTTCTCCTTCGAAGGTGCTGCTGCCTTTGGCACTCGAGCCTGTGGCCTATCGCTGACCGGGACCTCGAACTGAAGGAAACTGTTGACGAGTTTGGGCAAAGATTTCGAGTAGCCAGCCCAGAACTCCTTGTTCACCAGGTCCCCCGCCTCGAACATTCCATCGTACTTCAGCCGCTCGTCCCCGACTGGGACCCTTTCGGCGCAACGCAATGCGAACTCTCTGAGCTTCCTTGGATTTCCAAGGTTGGATGAGGTGGCTACGTAGTATAGCCCTAGCTTCTCGACCTCGTCAATCCGCTTTCCGGTATGGGATGCGGCGTCGCTCAGGCACGACAGAAAGACGAAGATGTTGTCGAGCAGTGACATCCCAGGGACCGAGTACTCGTTTCCTATGGGGATGCGGGAAAGTAGGTCCTTGCCCTTTGGCCTTGCCGCAATCCTTTCCTTCATCTTCTGCAAGTCCGCCCCCGAACTCCCCGCTATGACGAATACGTGCCTTACCTTCCCTGGGCCCGCCTCCAAGGAAGCCAGCATCGCTTCGTAGGGCCAGGACTCGTTTTCCTTGCTGTCGACTTCGTCGATGAAAGCCAAAGTGGGCCTTTGAGATGTGCTCGCCTCAGATAGAAGGTTGCGGAACTCTGTTTCATCCGTCTCTCCAAGGTTAATCTCCTTGTAGTCGACCCCCGCAAGGCTGGATCCAATCTGCCGAACAAAGGACGTCTTGCCGCTCCCGGGCGGCGCCTACAGTAGGTAGTTCTCGTGTTTGGGACTCCGTGAAGAGAATGCGGATATCACCTTGCTACGGAAGTCCTTGAGAGTGTTTCTCGCCGCATCGTCGAACCGGATGTAGCTCCCTGCGACCGCATATCGGCCAAGGTCAATGAACTCCCGGTCGTCGAGGAACGAGGTCAGTTGCAACGCCGCACCGGACAGCTCGGTCGCCGCGGCGACTGTCTCGTCGATCGCAACCTCGCCACTCGCGCCGATTCTCAGCATCCTCCACGTGGAGTCGTGGCCTGCCCCTCTAGCCAAACGCACCCTCATCAACTGGGTGATACGCCCACTCTCCTCGACCGCCTTGAAGTCGATTATGCCGTCGCAAAACGATTCGAATTGCTTGTAGAAATTTTCGCTATAGACCCCTGACACTAAAGAATGGAATGCGGCGAGCCTGGATTTCCGGGCATGTTGAACCGTTACTGCACGGAAGTGATCAATCACCTCATTCTCCGTGCTGTATTGCAGGAGGACTGAGGTATTGTCGTCGACATGAAGGCGTTCCATGTCGACTTCAGGAAGCCCAGCCTTCAGTTCCGCGACGTTCTCCCTGTCCCAGTCCGATATCTTGACCGAACGGAGGTCGACTCGCTCGCGGGGGGTGGCCATGCCTATCTTCGCGGAGACGTCGATACCACCTTGCACCGTGTAGCTGTCCCAAATCCTGAACTTGTCCACCTCTTCGAGTTTCTTCACGTCAAGGCCTTGCCGCTTCAAAGAGTCCCTGACGTCGTCGGGAATGTGGGTGAAAGTATGGAGATCAGCCTTGTGGCCGGCTTTGAGGGCCTGCGCCACAAGCGTGAGCGAAGTCTCGTACCAGAGAGACTGCGGCTCGAACTCCACCAGATAGTTGGCCCCGAACTTCAAACCGCCTGGAAGTACCCCTTCCAAGATGGGCAGCCGGACCGCTTCTTCCAAGCTACCTCCTAGAGCCCACAGGAACTACTTATCCGATTCGCCCTGAAGGATTAGGTTCTGCCTAGTCGAAGTCGCCGCCCTCGCCGCCCATGCCACCGGCGCCTCCCGGCGGGCCTGCTGGGCCCTTCGACTTGCCCGCGGCGATGACGTCGTCGATCCTCAGTATCATCGATGCGGCCTCGGTGGCCGACCTGATGATCTGCACCTTCACGGCGAGGGGCTCGAAGACCTGGCGCTGGTACATGTCCTTCACCTTGCCGTCGGCCGCTTCGATGCCGAACCACTTGCCTTCCTCGGTCGCGTGCTTCGCCCTGAACTCCACCTGGGCGTCTATGGGGTCCATGCCCGCGTTGAGCGCGAGCGCTATGGGTATCGACTCGAGCGCCTCGGCGAACTTCTGGGCCGCCAGCTGCTCCCTCCCCGATAGCTTGTCCGCCCACTTCAGGACCTTGGAAGCGGCCTCTGCCTCGGCGGCGCCTCCACCGGCGACGACCGCCGGCTTCTCGATCACGTCCTTGGTCACCATCAAGGCGTCGTGCAGCGACCTCTCCCCTTCGTCGACGATGCGCTGTGTCCCGCCCCTCACCAGGATGGTCACCGCCTTCGGGTTCTTGCATCCTTCTACGAACACCCACTTGTCCTCTTCCACCTTCCTCTCCTCGACATGGGCCGCATAGCCCAGGTCGGACGGCGAAAGGTCCTCGAAGTTGTTGACTACCCTGGCTCCCGTCGCCTTCGCGAGCTTGGTCATGTCGGATTCCTTCGCCCTCCTGACGGCGAGCACCCCTGCCTTCGCGAGGTAGTGCTGGGCTATGTCGTCGATCCCCTTCTGACACACCACCACAGTTGCGCCCACCTCGACCACCTTGTCCACCATCCCCTTCAGCATCTTCGTCTCTTCGTCGAGGAACTTCTTCATCATGGACGGGTCGTTGATGTTCAGCTTCGCATCGAACTCCGTCTTCTCGATCTCGAAGGGGGCGCTGACGAGCGCTATCTTCGCCTTCTCGACCACCTTGGGCATCCCCGAGTGGACGACCTCCTTGTCCAGGACGATGCCCTGTATGAGCTTGGTGTCCTTGAGAGAGCCTCCGGGCTTCTTCTCCACCTTCACGTTGTCGATGTCCACCTTGTACCCCTTGTCAGCCTTCTCGGCCACCGCGAGCGTGGCGTCGACCACCAGCTCTGCGAGCTGTTCCGCCTCCTTGACGACGAGCTTCGTCTGCATGCTCGTCCGGGCCACCTTCACCAGCCAGTCCTTGTCGTTGGGGGTGACCTTCTCGGCCATGTCTTCGAGTGCTTCCATGGCTCTCTTCGATGCCTTCGAGTAGCCGTCCACTATCACCGTCGGATGTACGTCCTTGTCGAGGAGCTCCTCTGCCTTCTCGAGCAGGGCGCCCGCGAGGACCACGGCCGAAGTCGTCCCGTCTCCGACCTCGTTGTCAGTGGTCTTCGACACCTCGACAAGCATCTTGGCGGCGGGATGCTGCACGTCTATCTCTTTCAGCATCGTCGCCCCATCGTTGGTTATCGTCACGTCCCCCAGAGAGTCGACGAGCATCTTGTCCATGCCCCGCGGGCCTATGGAACTCTTGACTATCTCCGAAATCAGCTTCGCGGCGGCTATGTTGTTCCTCTGGGCCTCCCTGCCCCTGCTCTGGCTCGACCCTTCCCTAAGAATCAGGACGGGCTGCCCGGACGAAGTTACGGCTGGAATCGCGGTTGTAGACACATTACATCACTTGGGAGTATACAACCGAATGGGGTTTATTAGCCTTACGCGCTTGAAGGGGGCGAAACTAGCCCGCGTTCTCCCTTCTGACCGCCTCTTCCACCACATCGATCGCCTTCGCAAGGTCGAAGTCCCAGCTGGTCACCCTTCCCTCCGAATGGGTCTGTATGGAGAGCTTTACAGTGGTGTACCTGATGTTGATGTCGGGATGGTGCTCCTGTCTCTCGGCAGCCTCGGCAACCTCGTTGACGAACGCGATGGCGTCCATGAAGTGGTCGAACTCCAGGGTCCTGGTGATGAACTTCCCCTCATGCTTCCACCCTTTCAGCCCTTTCAGCCGTGAGGTTATCTCCGCTTCGCTCAGGAGCTTGGGCACGCCCGTCGATGATAGGCCCCTGTAATTAATTTACCGAACCAGCAACCTCCTTTGACTCCGACCGTTAACGCATGCGTCGTGGAACCATGGCAGAGCAATGGAAGAGAAGAGAATCGTACGCTCCGTCGCAGACTCCCTCACAAGGTTGAACGAGACAAAGGGCCACGTCGCCTCAAGCATGGGCACGAAACATGTGATGACGCACCTCCACAGGCTCTCCAAGCCCGGCTCCCCCAGCTCGGCCATGAAGAAAGCAGGCGTCGCCCTCATACTCGGGACCCCCGACCCGATCACGGCGGTACCGGGGGTGGCCCTTATCGCAGCTTCCTACGCGACCAAGCGCAGAGACCCCACAAAGCTCGACGACCTGGCCGCGGAAACAAAGAAGTTGCTGCGAGAAATCCAGAGCCTCAGGCTTTAATTATCCGTATGAGCCGCTTGGCGCACTCGATGGAACTAAAGCCATCGAAGGGACTCAAGGTTCATGTCAATGCCCAGAGAGAAGCCATCTTTGGTGACGAGTCCGTGTCGGTCCAGAAGGTCACGGTCAACGACGGCGCAAACATGGGCGTCATGACGGGGCGCACCCTGATAGGGTTCTGCGAAGTTGAGATGCAGAAGCTCGACGGACGCAACCACTGGTATCCCGTCGACGACCTGGCGGGCGAGCACGGCGAGAAGATCATCGAAGAAGAGATACCGATAGAACTCGACGAAGACGAGGGGCCCGAAGAGGAGCTAGCATAGCGTGGCTTCGGCCGTCGCGGCCGAACTCGTCTTTGTTGTCGATGTCTCGTCTCTTACGAAGGAGGGCTTCGTGGGCACCACGACCTACGAAGGGAGGAAGATTGACCTCGAGTTCGACGACCAGGGCGCAGGGGTGTTCCTCGACTCTGAGATGGCTTCGAGGCTGAAGGTCAGGAAGGGGTCCCGACTGTCCATCATGATCGAGGACGAAACCAACCAGCTCGTGCAGGCCGCGGTCGCAGGCGTGGGCAAGACCCTTCGGATATCGGACCCCAAGGTCTACTACGGCGTCGGGAGGGAAGGCGGAGCCATAATTCGGATTAGGAAGGCATAGCGCGCAATCAAGATGGGACAAGTTCAAATTCCAGAACCCGGCGGAGCCCCTCCCCATGGGAGCGAAGATCGGCGTCGGGGACCGAGCACCGGACTTCAGCCTCCCCACGCAGTCGGGCCAGGTGCTGGACATGCGAGACCTGCAGGGGAAGAAGGAAGTCGTGCTTTACTTCTATCCCAAGGACAACACGCCCGGATGCACAGCCGAAGCCGGTGCGTTCAGAGATCGCTTTGGAGCCTTCAAAGACATCGGCGCAGAGGTGATAGGCATCAGCTCCGACTCGGTGGGCTCGCACAGGGATTTCGCGTCCAAGTGCGACCTGCCCTTCACGATTCTGAGCGACGAAGGGGGGAGGGTGCGGAAGCTGTTCGGCGTCCCGTCATCGTTCGGGCTCATTCCGGGGCGGGTGACCTACGTAATCGACAGGAAAGGGATAGTCAGGCACGTTTTCAACTCCCAGACGAATCCGACCAGGCACGTCGAAGAGGCAATGCGGGCCCTGGAAGAGATCAGGGGGGAGCGCGGCAACGACGATCCCGCTGAACGCGCCGAGGCCTGATTGGCCCTGGACCTCTTCCTCGTGTGGTACTTCTTCATCGGCTTCCTTCTTGGGAACGGAGTCCCTCACTTCGCATTCGGTGCAGCGGGCAAGACATTCAGGAGCCCCTTCGGGCAGAAGTCCTCGCCTCGGACCAACGCACTCTGGGGGCTATCGAACTTCGTCGCCGCCACCATAATCGGCTTCGCCCTTGCAGCTCTCGGCGACTACGACGGCTACTCGTTGATCGTGCTCCTGGTTGGTTTCTGGCTTATGATGCTCATGTTCGGCACGGGCATCAAACGGTTCCTGAATGGTTGAAACCTACTGAAGCATCGCGTCCCCGTCTTTCTCGGGGAGTTCGTACCACCTCGTCCTTTCCCCGATTCTGGCGCGCATCCTCCAGCCGAATGTCTTGGGGGCTTCCTCCATCATCCCCATCAGCTTCTGGACCCTCGAGACGATGGCCCCCCTCTCGTCGCCTAGTCCGTCCGCCTTCTGAAGGAGCGACTCCAGGCTCTTGCGGAACGTCGTGTACACCCCCCAGTCTTTCGAGCAGAGGTCGGCTATCTCGTCCCCCCTGATCCCGTCGCCGCCCGACGTCGCGTCGAAGTCATGAAAAGCGACAATCAGGTCCTTGTACTCCTTCTCGGTCTTCTCAACCACCTGGAGCTTTGTCATGAGAAGCTGGGTAACGGGGAGCGTGTAGGTCCCGGCGAGGATGTTCTCCTTGAAGCTGAACTTGTGGCACATCACGAACTCGTCCAGGAACAAGTCGACCCTCCTCCTGTTGGCCATGTCGTAGTAGATGAGCCTCTGCCCCATGTTGAGCCCGTTG
>JACWAI010000108.1 GCA_014874415.1 Nitrososphaerales archaeon | reverse complement strand
CCCCATGGCAGATCCAAGGCATCCTCATGGAAACCAGCAGTTCCATCCCCATCTTGGTCGCGGACACCATTACCAATGGTCCCTGCTCGGCCACTCCTCCTCCGTCCGGTTGCCAGGCCCTGCTCACCCAGGCCGTAACGGACTTCGAGTCAGGGCAGGTCGTCCAGGCCCTCGATGAACTTTTCGCCGCCATTGACTGTTACATTTCCGAAGGGGTGTTGAGCCGGGGAGCAGTACTGAAGGAAGTCCTCAAGCACGCGCTCGCAGACTCGCTCTAACCATGTCGTGGCAACCGTCCAACCAGTTCCTCGCCCAAGAGGTCCATGGGACCATTGGGTTCCTAGCGGTGACGTTGGCGGTGGCCCTACACTATCCGTTCTGGTACGGGGCGATTGCCATCCTCCTAGTCGCCATCGTCAAGGAGGTCGTGATCGACTTCTATCTGGAAGGGCAGAGTTTCTTACAAGGCGGGTGGGTGGATTTCTCCTTCTACGTCGTGGGAGTGGCCATCGGCTCTGGCCTCTTCTTCTTCGTCTAATGTCATCAGGAGTTGCTGATGGCCGTGAGGTACGAAGACCACATCTTGATTTTGTCCGGTGGGTGCGATGAATGCGGCGACGAATTGTTGGAGTGCGAGGTCTGCGAGTGCCTCTTTCACTTGAATGATCTACCGGCACCAAAGCCCCGCGACTCGTCTTTTATCTCCTCAGGTTGATCGGCAGGACCGATGGTGTCGGCGTCGAGGACTCTAACCGCTCACTTGCCCTCATGGGAGGAGAAGTCCGATGCCCCATCCTTGGAGACTCTGCACCGCGTCATTTTCGGCGATAGCCGGGAAATGACGGCGATACCAAATGACTCCATCCACCTCATCGTAACTTCCCCGCCGTATTTTGATGCTAGAAACTATGAGGTGGAGTCTCAAATTGGGTTCGGACGCGGACTCGATGACTACCTTGTCCAAATGTCGAGGGTGATCCGTGAGTGCTTTCGAGTCCTCTCGCCGTCACGCAAGTTCTGCCTCAATGTTTCCGATCTCCCCGTAAAGGGGAAATCAGGAGTACGGTGGATTCCACTCGGCCCCTTGCTGCTTCTGAAATGTCTCGAGACCGGCTTCGAGCTAGTGGACCGTGTCGTCTGGCAGAAGACCCCAATGAAGGGTTTCCAATACGGGTCTCTGCCCTATCCTGGATCGCCACTCATTTGCGACAGCATGGAGTACATCTACATCCTTCGGAAGCCCGGCAAGACCAACTGGGCTTACGTTCCCAAGTCCCTGAAGGAGCGCTCTAAACTCACCCCTCAGGAGTATGGGCCGTACACGATGCAGATTTGGACGATTCCTCGCGTCAGAAGAAAGGACAACGCCGATGGCCATGTGGCACCCTTCCCTCTCGAATTGCCACTCAGGTGTATCAAGCTCTACTCCTTTGCCGGAGACACCGTACTAGACCCGTTCGGGGGAAGCGGTACCACGTCACTCGCGGCGTTTCGCACAGGGCGCAACTCTGTCCTCTACGAGATAAACGAAGAATACGCTGACCTTATCCGGACGACCCTGGGTGTGGGGCAGTCGCGGCTCTCGGATGGAGCGCATGTCGTATTCGAGATCGCGAAATGAACAAGAAGCCATTCATCTCGTCCATTTGGGATTTCAAGAATCAAGGCGGGTGGTTGGATTCCTCCTTCTACGTCGTGGGAGTGGCCATCGGCTCTGGCCTCTTCCTCTTCGTCTAACCTAAACCCGGCGGGGCCTGCCTTCGACGCGACTAGTCACGAGAACGGCGTGGGCGCACTTCGGGCACAGCCCAACGGTTCGGGTCCCATTCGCCCCGCCGGTGATCCCGAGTACCACCAGATCGTGGCTTTTCACCACGACTCCGCATCGGTCGCATCGGACCAGGGCTTCTCTCTCACTCACGGCTCGGTCCCCCTCAGGCGCGCCAAGAGCTTCGCGACCTCTTCAGGCGTATCCATCATTCCCTCTTCAAGTGGAATGAGCGCGGTGAAGTTCCACCCCCGCTCCGGATATTGACACAGCCTGCGTTCCGCCTTCCAATAGGTGGAATCAGGGGGGGACGGCTCTCCCGCATAGTACAGCAACCCACACCCGTTGCGCCCTTCCAGATACCAACATCCGAATCCTTTGGGCCCCTTGTGTGCTCGATACGGCCCAATACGCCACCGGGTCACGGCTCGGCCCTTTCTGCTTCGCTCGCTGTCGGCAATGGTTTCTGTACTCGGCTCATCAGGCGGATTGACTTCCTACCGACAGTACTGGGTACGCTTCCCAGTACCCACCACCCGTTCTTTTCATAGAACGCGGTAGTGTCTCCAATTTTCTTATCCGAACTTATCTTGGCTCGGATGAACTG
>JACWAI010000107.1 GCA_014874415.1 Nitrososphaerales archaeon | reverse complement strand
TTTGACGGCCAAGTCTCTGGCTGCACGATCTCTCATGATTCCTCTGGCCAGTCTTGTCAGGGGTGGTGCTGTAGGGCTCATTGGTAAGAATCGCCCTGGGCTGTAGTACACCAAGCGAGACCTGCGACGCGTGGACGAGATGTCATGAGAGAGAGCCGCGTCCTCCTCTCTCCACTTCCACGTTTGTTCACCAAATGAAGGTATCCGTGCCACCCCGGATTCTCCGCCCTGTTCTTAAGAGTACAGAAGCCAAAATGGAACCGGCTCTCCTTCTTTCCGTCTGCTCAGTTTGCTTCACCATGCTATGGCACGCAATCAAGAAGTCACCGCTCACGCGACTTACTTTCCCACCCAAGATTATTGTCAGTGGGCGGGGTGCCGCACTGTGGAGCACATTTCTAATTAATGGTGGCAGGCACCAAAGGCGTGCGCCGAACCTTTCATCCACGAAGCTCGGTCTTCCTTTCGCGGTCACCCCACCCTGCAACCGAAGGGCCGTTCCACTTTTACGCATTCTCCTGAACAAGGTGTTGCCCGTAAATCCTTCGGATGATGGTTAAACGAGATTTTACCCCTCTGTGAATCTTCTCTCTCTTCTGTCTCTGAATCGGGTTTGTTGGATCGGCGACACGCTGAGATGGGATTGCGTATCCTGTTTCTCTCTCTTCTCGTTTTTCGGGGTACGCCGTCCCATCGACGCAGGAGAACAAATGAAAAACGAGAAAGAATCGGAAGAACCAACGCAAGGGTAGCAAGAACCATGGCAAGCGATCCAAGCCGAGGGACTGGCCTAGGTACAACCGCTTCAGGAAGAACGCATACAGCCTCATCCTCCCCATCATAGCACTGGCAGTCGGCAACTCGTCTGAGACTCCGTACCAGGTGAAGGCAGAGGGGACCGTCGGGAGGCCACCAGCCGATCCCAAGGCGATCGTCGCCTGCCTCCTCATCAGGGCGGTCTTCGGCCTCTCATACCGAGACACGTACTCATTCCTAGCCTCGAGCGGAGACTACAGGGAAGTGCTCGGCATCAAGCGCCTCCCAGGCTACAACACAGTCCAAGAGCACTGCAAAGACGTCCCGGAGAAGTACCTCGACGGCCTGATCAGGCTGACCGCGGCCCTGATACTGCAGGCCCAGCACAGGACGAAGTGCGACGCAGGGTCCGACTCGACTGGCCTCGCCACAAGGAAGTATGGTAGATGGCTGGAGGTCAGGAACTCCAGGCGGAAGAAGAAGAGGAGGTTCGTCAAGCTCCATGCCCACACCACCACGGACGCGGAGATGCCGTTCTTCCTCTCGGCCAGGGTCACCAAGGGGTACAAGAACGACTCGAAGCAGTTCAGGGAGCTACTGAAGAAGACCGGCGGCATCATCGAGATAGGAGACGAGGCCCTGGATAAGGGGTATCTCTCGAGGCTCAACGCCCAGCTGATAGCGAACATCGGCGCCCACCCCTACATCGCCCTGAAGGAGAACACCTCGTCTGCCCTCTCCCTCGGCTACCCGGCCTGGAACAACATGGTCCACGAGGCCTGGGAGCACAAGGAGGAGTACGAGAAGCACTACCACCGACGAAGCGTGGTCGAGGGCCTCTTCAACGCCTTCAAGGACAAGTTTGGGAGGGAGGTCGCCTCGAAGATCCGCCACAACCAGAATGTCGAGGTCCTCTGCAGGGTTCTGGCCTGGAACATCCTCGCGCTCGCGTACCACACCAGCTATGGTTGAAAGAACAAGCGAACATCAGGAGAAGGAAGGAAGGCCGCTGACAGGGGCCCCTTCCCTACTCGATTTCATGCATGAACGCGGCCCGTACACGTGCAGGACAAAGAGGAAGACCCATCATCGGAACGAGGAGGACTCGCCAGAAGGCCCCCCTAGAGGAGAGTCCGTTCACCCAAAACAATTTACGGGCAACACCGG
>JACWAI010000106.1 GCA_014874415.1 Nitrososphaerales archaeon | reverse complement strand
CCCGGCTCGCCTACGAAGCGTTCTTGGACGAGGGATTCAGCGACGCGCAGGCCATGGCGTTGGTCGGGCGGCTGGCGGCTTCCGAGTTGGATCAGATGGACGCGTCGCAAGCCGCGCCGGTCAATCCCCTTCAGAATCCCTTTCACATTCCCACATTTCCCATAAACAATCCGTTCATCACGGGGAACATTTCTCCGGTGCCGTTCGGCGGCACGACGACCACCAATGGCCAAATCCCGCCCCGTATCTCTCCCATTGCCCCCGCGGTCCCTTCCACCGTCATTTCAACGCACCACCGTTTCAACGCAGCAACCGTTTCAACGCAGCAGTCCATAGATGCGCGATAGGAAGGCAAGGACCCCGAGCCGTTCGGCCACTTCGGCGAGCTTCAACAGCCACTCCCGCCGTTGGGGGTGGTCCGTCATGTCGTCGTACATGGCTTGGAGGGAGGCGAGGTCCTCCCACAAGAGACGGACCGCGTGGATATCCTCCCGGCAAAGGTGGCACGCCTTCTCCTTTTCCAGGTCCTCCATGCCGCGAGCTACGGCGGCGTAGAGAGCGGCTACGGGGAGGTCTTCGTCTCGTCGCACGGCAGGTTCCGTCGGGCCTTCTCGAAGCAGTCCGCCCTAGCTCTCAGGGAATCTGCTAAGGAGAGGGCTTGGGGTTTCCGCTCCTTCCTCATGGCATCGCCTTGATGGGTGTTCGGTTCGCCTACCATAGTAACGGTTAAGAAACCGACAGGCCTATAAGTTTCGTGGCAGACATTCGGACGGAGGACGAACTCATTGCGGATGCGGATTCCGTCCTTCGCCCCATGCTTCGCCGGTGGAAGTATAAGTTCTCCCCAGTGGTCAGGGCCCTCAGGGCGGGGGATGATGTACAGACAATCTATAACCGTATTCATGTGTCGAAGAAGGTCATCGAATGGCTACAAGCCCATCAGGACCAGATCCGTATCCGGCCGGAGAGATATCGCGGCAGGCCCAAGAAAACCTTCTCCGCTGAAGCGCTGACTGACCCCCCGTTGGATTCTCCCTCTTCCCAAGACCCCCCGCCCACGGCTTCTCCCGAGCAAGAGCCGGAGTCATCCATACCCAGTCCACCCGAGGACCCCCCTATGGCCGCAACAAGTAAGAACGCCACCAGCGAGTCGCCACCGTCCGATGATGCCCCGCACATGGACCGTCCCATCGGGCCGGACCTTCCGAAGAAACCCATTGCTTCGGCGACGGACGGGCCGTACACCACCATGGACGTGTACGACAACCTCTTCACCATCTTGTTGGAGTTCGGGGTCAAGGACTCGCTGGCTCGGGGGATCATCCGCCGGTTCAAGCACTTCCCCCAGGACGACTTCCTCCAGTTGCGTCGGCTCCTGCGCCTAGCCCCCATCGGAGAGGGGCAGCGGGAGGCCATTGTGGAGACCTATCAGGCCGAGCTCTCGGACGACGAGGAGGAACCCGGCACGGCCAAGGTCGCCGCCAAGACGCTGGACGAGCGGATGGAACGGCTCAAGAAGGTCATCGCCGGGGGCAAGCCCGAACCCAGCCCCGAGGAGAGTGAGATCGAGCGCTTGGAGAGGGAGGCGAAGCAGGTGGAGATCGAGAACCTGAAGGCCGACCTAGAGACGAAGCGCCTCGCCATCCAAGAACGGAACAAGGCCTTGGGGGTGGCCAGTGCGCCTGCCCAAGATGACGACAGCATCATGGTGGTGCTGGACTACGGCGGGTTCCCGGTACAGCAACGCATCCGCAAGAGCGACATGCCGTTCTACTCCCGGTGGTTGCCCAAGGAGAAGGACGCCGATGCCCCTCCCAAGTGGGCGCAGGCGTTGATGGACCGCCTTGCTACGTT
>JACWAI010000105.1 GCA_014874415.1 Nitrososphaerales archaeon | reverse complement strand
GTTTCAATCTCTGTCACTGTACACATCGATCATGTGACTCTTGAGCGACAAGCCAGGCTCAGAATGTCGGACGAACGGAAGCTCGTCCAACGTCTGAATCTATAGTGGCTGGAGGTCAAGTTGGGTCAGGGACATCATAACGAGCCAATGACTGAAGCACTGTCACTCATTACGAGTTCAACTAGCTCCTCGTAGCCGATCGTCTGGATGCCTGGCCGCAGTGATTCTGCGGAATGGCCTCTTCTCTTGAGATGCTCATCTAGCGCGTAGATCTTGGGCACGTTATCGAGAATCTGCGAGCTGGACGAGTCTTTCAGAGCCAACAGGACTGAATCCTGCATCAGCACTATGACGACGTCGTTCCCTTGCTCTGAGCTCCTGCGCGCAACCTCGACACCGTACTTGAGCCGCTCTGAATCTGGAGGCGAGCTGAACAGCAGAACCAGAGGACCATTCAAATCTTTCAACCTCTCTCTCCCTAGAATACTGCAACCGCTTCGCTTCGTACAGCAATCGACAGTGCCTCGTCTTCCCCGACAAGCTGGACGCCTTGGATCAAGTCATCCTCTCCCAGCCCCCTATCGGCAGCCGATTTCCTGCCTGCGAAAACCCTTGCACGACCTGACGTCGCTGACTTCCCGAGAATGGGGGAAAGCGATGTCCAGCCGGTCTCCTCGGCTCTTTGACCCTTCCTTGCTGCATAGACGCCGTCCCCGATAAGGAGGATCGAAACTGAATGGCCATAGGATATGGCTCCGTTGGCCATGCGGAGCGCCTCTGCTGCGTGTATCGTTCCGAACGGGGGCTTGCTTATTATGATTGAAAGCGACTTCAAGGTCCTACATTTCACCTATGTGAGAGAAACGAACCTGTCGCACCTGTCTATCAGACTGCAGAGGTTGTGCATGCTGCTCGGCACTGCACCCTTGATTATGTTGCTCTCTGTGATCCCCCTGAAGGAAAGACACGTGCCGCAGAGCTCGACCTTCAGTCCCTTCTTCTCTATGAGGGTCTGAAACTCAGTCTCGGCATTGGTTATTCCCTTGGCCTTCTGCCCGATGGTGAAGTTGTGTACGCTGTCACCGTAGGCGAAGATTGTGACGTCATGGCCCTTTGCGAGCGCTGCGTCGGCCAGCCTGATGGCCGTGTCGGTGTACTCCGAGCTGTAGGGCGTCGTGAAGAGGAGTATTCCGAGCGACTTCTTTGTCTCTTCATTAACCAAATCTCCATCCCCCCTGGCTAGAGCCAGTGGTGCATCCAGTACTTCTCGAAGGCGACCTTCTCGGCATGCCAGAAGCGGCTGGGCATGTGGAACTTGATCTCCGGCTTTGGTTCTGCCAGGAAGCTCCCCTTCACGTAGGCGCTCTGCCCGCCTGATTGTTTGTAGCTGACGCCAAGTGAGCAGCAAAGCCTTATATCACCTCTGATATGAGGGATATAATCAGAGGCGATGCGTAAGATGCACAGACACGGACAAGGATGGGGAAGCGGCCAGTGCGGCTGCAACTGCTGCGGGCCGGGTTATTTTGGGCCCATAAGCAGGGACGAAGCCGTCGACGAGCTCCAGGACTACAAGGCGAGCCTGGAGTCCGAGATAGCGGCCCTGGAGAAGAGGATCCAGGCCCTCAAAGAGAGGAAGGAGTGAGCGAGAGGGATGCCAGGCGGATGGTGCAGGTGCGGCCCCTTCAGGGTCAACGTGGTCCCCCAGGGGACGCTCAAGCCCTACATCCTCCGCCTCCTCTCCGAGAGGCCCATGCACGGCTTCGAAATCATGGAGGAGGTCTTCGAGCGGACGAAGGGGATGTGGAGGCCCGGGCCCTCGGCCATTTACCCGAC
>JACWAI010000104.1 GCA_014874415.1 Nitrososphaerales archaeon | reverse complement strand
TGAATGACATGCGTGCCCACCTTGGCTGCCTGAAACGTAAAACGCTGCACCTGCTGCCCGGAAGGCGTCTTCACCTCCTCCTGGCCCACCAGTTGCACTGCGTCTCCCGAGTACTCTGCCATCCACGTGAAGTCGTCATCCACCGGCTGCTCGAGAACAAAGTTCATAGCCGTCTCCACAGTCAGCGACACCTGCCTATCGAGCGCCCGCCTCCCCCGGGAGACGCCCAACACACCTTCCTTCAGCTCCACTGCCTTCAGGATGTCGCTGCGGGTAACTATGCCCGATACCTTTCCTGCGTCCATCACGAATACCCTGCCTATGTTCCTCTGGTTCATCGGGGTGATGATGTCCGTGGCCGAATCCCCCTCGTGCACGACGACGAGTTCCTCCCTGGGGGTCATCATCTCCCCCACCTTGGTAGTCGTCCAGGATTCCTTCCTGACCTTTCTCAGGTCACCCAGCGTGACGCAGCCCACCAGCTCATCGTTGGATACCACTGGGAACCCTGTGTGTTTTGTTCGCACGAACTCCTCAGAGAGGCTGTCGAGACTCATATCAGGAGAGACAGACTCGACGTTCCTGGTCATCAGGTCGGTCACTCTGACTCCCCGAAGGTCCTCTTGGATTATCGTCTGACGGAGAGAATTGGTGGCGCTGCTCGAAATGAACCAGCCGATTAGAAGAAGCCAGACACCTGAGACAAGATCCACGGCGAACATGGTGAACATCCCAAAGAATATCATGATGTAGGCGAAGACACGCCCAGCGTTAGATGCTACCACTGTCGAGCGGACGATGTCCCTGTTTCTCCTCCAGAGCAGAGACCGGAGCACCCTCCCGCCGTCCATGGGAAAGGCGGGGATAAGGTTGAAGCCTGCCACTACGGCGTTCACGAGCGCCACGTAGAGCAGCGGCCCCTGGACCAGGGGAGTAAGATTCATCGAAGATGAAAGCAACCAGCTGACGCCGACCAGCAGCGAGATGGCCACGGACGTCAGGGGCCCGGCTGCTGCCATCCTGAGCTCCAACGACGGGTTGTTCGGTTCCTCCTCCATCTCGGAGACGCCCCCGAGGAGGTACAGCGTGATTCGCCTGATCTTCAGTCCGCTCCTCTTCGCGATGATGGAGTGCGCCAGCTCGTGGATGAGTATCGAAACGAACAGGAGCAGGGATGAGACGGTCCCTATGAACAGGTACTCCAGCTGGCTCAGCCCCGGATAGGTCGCCGGCATCGAGACGAACCCGATGGTCCACGCCAGAAGGAAGAATATCACAAACCACGAGTAGTCCAGGTAGATTGGTATCCCGGCCACCTTTCCTATCGATATAGCCAACTTCTATGCCCCCCGGCGTCTCATCTCTCGGGAATGTATTGGTCTTACCACAATATTATAGTTCGACCCTGTCCCTCCGCAACACTGGCCTCTTGGGGCTCAGTGGAAATCCTCTTGTCGAGATCGGGTCCCAACGGCATCACTTGCCGTTGAACTGATTGTCGTAGTTAGTGTACGGCGACCCCTGCTTATACTGCCTGTCGGCGCTTGTCAACGGTTCG
>JACWAI010000103.1 GCA_014874415.1 Nitrososphaerales archaeon | reverse complement strand
TCCGCTTGGCAGTCTTTCAGAAGGCTTTCATCCTAATCAAGGTCTCCCCGGGACATGAGGAAGAGGTGGTCGACAACCTCATGAAGATACCGGAGGTCAGCGAAGTCCACATCGTACCAGGCGATTGGGACTTGCTTGCGGTCTTGAGCTCAAAGAAGGAGGTCGCCATAGGGAGCGACGAGAAGGTCTACAGACTCGTCCTCGAGAAGATAGGGAAGATCAAGCACATCCAGGACACCAACACAATGGTGTCCCAGTTCTCGAAGTCGAAGTAGCCTACTTCCACCAGCCGAATTCCTTCGGGGTGTCCGTGATTGCGATCCCTCTCTTCCCCTCGATCAGCACATCGTCCTCTATCCTGACACCGAGCTTTCCCGGGATGTATGCCCCCGGCTCCACGGTGAAGCACATGTTCGAGTCTAGCTTCTCCTTCCCCGCTTCTACTATGTAGGGAGCCTCGTGTATCTCCAGTCCGAGGCCATGTCCCGTCCTGTGCGTGAAGTACTTGCCCAGGCCCGCTTTCTTTAGCACGCCTCGTGCTGCACCGTCCACCTCTCCGACACGCACCCCTCTCGCCGCCTCCCTGATCCCGGATTCGTTGGCTTCCAAGACACTCCGGTAGACCTTCTCCATCTCCGAAGACTGCCCTATGCAGAACGCTCGCGTGATGTCTGAATAGTAACCTTCGTACGTCGCCCCGACGTCCATTATGATGCTGTCTCCCCTCCCAATCTTCTTCATGGTGGGGAGGCCATGTGGGTCCGCGCCCCTCGCTCCCGATTGAACCAGCATGTCGTCGACACGCGTCGCTCCCTTCGCGTAGATTAGGTCCACCGCCGCCTTGCCCACCTCTACTTCGGTGAGCCCCGCCTTCAGCAGGGACGGGAACTCCTGGAACGCTCGGCTGAGCATGGCCGCAGATCTCCTGAGCAGCTTCACTTCTTTGTCGTCCTTGACTTCCCTCATCCCCTGGAGGATGGGCTCGGCGCTCCTGAGCTTCGGAGACGCCCGTTTCAACAGCCTGTCCAGATACAAGTATGGGACTCTCCCCTCGACCCCCCATTTTCCTTTCATCCCAGCGCCCTTGACTGCCTTCGCCATTGCCCCGTCAGACCCTTCGGAGTCGGTCCAGGTATGCAACTCTACTGAGATGGGACTTCTCTCGTATGGCCCCGCCTCAAAGGCAGGGGTGACGAGGTGCGGTTCCCCCTCGACAGGGACAAGCAGCATGAACGGCCTTTCGAGGAGAAGGGAGTTTACCCCTGTGAAGTACTGCATGTTCGGCCCGGGGACGATTATGGTACCCCGCAGTCCGACCTTTTCCAGCTTCTCCTTGAGCGTCTTGATCCGCCTTTGAAAGTTCGACTTCATTCCCGCCTTTGGCATTCGGATACACGATTAATATGCCGTCCTTCGGGACGCACCCCGAAGCTAATTGGGACTGAAAGAGACTGTGGTCCTGCCTCTCGCGAAGCGCTGGATCTCCGGGGTCACCCTGGATTCAGCCATCGATGACGCGAAGAAGGCAAACTCGAAAGGCATCGGGGTCGTGGTGAACTTCCTCGGGGAGGAGATCAAGGACCCCTCGGAGGCGGACGCCCACGCCGCGCAGTACCTTCGCCTGCAGCAGGCGATATCCGACAACGGCATCAGCGGCTTCGTATCGGTCAAGCTCACGCAGCTCGGACTAGGGGCTGATGAGACAGGGATGGAGGCCCGCCTGGAAAAGGTCGCCACCAACGCAGACAGGCTCAATCAGCTGCTCTGGATAGACATGGAAGGCTCAAACTTCACCGAAGAGACGATCAAGGTATACCTCGCCACCCGCGAGAAGCACCCGCGGACGGGGGTCGCCCTGCAGGCTTACGCCCGCCGGAGCGAATCTGACCTGAAGAGGATCCTAGACGCCGGAGGCACCGTCCGCCTCGTCAAGGGGGCGTACAGGGAGAGCAGCGACTTCGTCTTTCCCACCCGGAAGGAGGTGAGGGAGAACTACGCCAAGCTTCTGGGCATCCTCTTCGAGAGGGGGGAAGGCTTCGCCATCGGGACCCACGATTCTGCCCTGATCGACGAGGCGAAGGAGCTGGCGGGACAGAGGCACGTCGACTTCCACTTCGAGCTGCTCAAGGGGATAAGGGACGAGCTGAAGGAGGAGCTGGTGAAGTCCGGATACAAGGTCTCGGAGTACCTCCCATACGGGGACAGGTGGTACGCCTACTCCAAGAGAAGGATTACCGAGCACCCGAGCAACATCTGGTTACTCCTCAGATCCCTGGTCTGAGGCCCTATCGCGGGTAGCCGGCGTTGATAAACGGCTCAACTGGAATAGACTCCTCTCGCAAAATACCTTCCGGGCCATGAAAGCTCAGAGGTCCAAAGACAATGCCAGAATATCAAAAGGGACAAGTCTGGGGAGCCCTACGCAAGGCGTGGAAGGGGTACCGGATCGCGAAGGTCCAGGGCGACAACGCCCGGATGAGGGAATACGCGACCCGCATCAGAACCCTCCAAGGCCAGCTTGGCGTTCCTCAGGCAAGCTTCCCGAACGTAGGTCTGTAGAGGAGCTCCGCTCCTCTCTCCCTTTTTAGTCAGAGCCGATTAGCTCTTTTTCTATCTCTTCGAGTATCTCGCCGACTACCTGCTTCTGGAGCCCGAGTGACGCGCTTATGTTGCCTATCCCGTCTCCCTGCTCCCTCATCAGGTAGCGCAGCACCTTCCTCCTGTCGTCGTTCGGGAGGGAAGTGGTTATCCTTGCCGCCTCCCGAAGTGCCAGGCTCCTCAGGTACAGCAGAACGGCCCTCTCCTCCTCCATCTCCTTGAGCTTCTTGTCCACCTCCGCCACGACCCTCGTAAGCGGCCTGATCCGCGAAGCCCCTTCCGGGTACCTCAGCACACCGCTCACCTGTGTCCGCTCGTCGCCCTCGTGGATGCCGGGGACGGCTCCGAAGGAGAACATCCTCGCCCGGAACAGGTTAGGCGCCAGGTCGATTGTGACCGAGAAGCTCTTCGTCAGGAGGTATTCCTTCCTTGGGGGACCGCGCGGGCTGTCTTGGGGAGTCGTGCTCACCAGTCCCGCGTCCTCCATGGTGACCAGGTGCTTTGCGACAAGCTGCTGGCTCAGCCCGAGCTCCTTGGACAGCTGCAACTGGTAGTTCGGCTCTTCGCTAAGCCTTGCGATTATCCTGCGCCGTATCGGGTTCTCCACGGTTCCCAGCACTGCATCTAGCTCTGACTGGCTCAACTGCAACGGGTCTGACTGGCGCTTACAGGGGGTTTGTTCTCTAAATAGATTCCCGACGAGAAGTTACCGTCGAGACCAATCTAGGT
>JACWAI010000013.1 GCA_014874415.1 Nitrososphaerales archaeon | reverse complement strand
GGTCGAAGGGGGGGTGAGCCCGGGGTGGAGGGCCCTTGTGATAGACGACCTGGTGACGACCGGGGGGAGCCTTGTCTCCGCGGTGGAGGCGCTCAGAAAATCAGGCTGCGTCGTTAGAGATTCCCTCGTGCTGGTGGACAGGCTCGAGGGAGGAAAGGCGAACCTGAGGAAGGCCGAGGTCAGGCTCTGGCCATTCACCACGATCCTGGACCTTGTCGAGACGCTCTACATGGGCAAGAAGATAACGAAGGCCGACCGGGAAGCCGTGGCTAGGCAGATCGAGGGGAGGGGCGCGTGAGCGTCGAAGCGATTCAGGTGGACGTGGGGGGCATCCGCCTGTCAAACCCCACAATGCTGGCGTCTGGGATCCACGGCAGCGCCCTGTCGAAGGTGTTGTACGCTCTCAAAGTAGGCGCCGGGGGAGCGGTCACGAAGTCCATCGGCTCCCGGCCGCGGGAAGGATACGCGGAACCCACTCTGGTCGAGGCGGAGGCCGGGATGGTGAACGCGGCAGGGCTCCCCAACCCCGGTGCAAGGAGGTTCTCCGAAGAGCTCGTCCAGGTCAGGGGGAAGGGCCTCCCCATCGTCGTTTCGGTGTTCGGCGGGGACGAAGGAGAGTTCGCCGAGGTGGTGAGGACTCTGGACGCCGGCGACTTCGCGGGCTACGAGCTCAACCTCAGTTGCCCTCACGTGTCAGGGGTCGGGATTGAAATCGGCCACCACCCGGAGATGGTGAGCGAGGTCGTGAAGTCGGTCAAGGCGAACACAGAGAAGCCCGTCTTCGTCAAGCTCTCCCCAAACACTGAGAAGCTTGTGGAAGTGGCCCGGGCGGCAGTGGACTCGGGCGCCGACGGCCTGACCGCCGTCAACACTTTGCGCGCGTTCCCCATCGATGTGGATTCGGGAAAGCCCGCCCTCTCGAACGGGTATGGAGGACTTTCGGGCGGGGCCGTCAGGCCCGTGGCGCTCCGCTGCGTTTACGAGCTCAGCGAGAGCTTCGACGTCTCCATCGTCGGGTGCGGAGGAGTCTCCAACTGGGAAGACGCGGTCCAGTTCATCCTGGCGGGAGCCCATGCCGTCCAGGTCGGCACCGCCACGATGAAGAAGTTCGAGATATTCAATGACATCAACGTGGGGATACTCTCCTACATGGAGAGGAAGGGGGTCCGCAGGCTCGACGAAATAGTCGGCGCCGCGCACAGGGGAGGGGTGAGACCGGGATGAGTTTCAGGGAGAGGATCCTGCGCTCCTCCGAAAAGAAGGGGAGCAGGGTGGTCCTTGCCCTGGATTTCTCCGACCCCTACGACAGGAGGCTCGGGAGGGCTGAAGAGATCCTGGAATCAGCCAAGGGGGCTGTAGCCGCCGTCAAGGTCAACCACCACCTGCTGCTTCCCTTCGGGCTCCAGGGAATCCGGGGCATAATCGAAACATGCAGGGAGGAAGAGCTCCCGCTTATCGCTGACCTCAAGCTGAACGACATCGAGTCGACCAATCTGAACGCGGTCGATTCGCTGCTCGCCTACGGGTTTGACGCGCTGATCGCGAACCCTTTCGTGGGGAGGGAGGAAGGGCTGGGCAGGGTGGTGGAGAGCATGCATGCGAAGGGGGGAGGCGTGTTGCTGCTGGTGTACATGAGCCATGAGGGCGCCCAAGAGGGGTACGGGTTGAGCGTCCAGGGAGGCGGGCCGCTTTACAGGGTATTCGCCGGCCGGGCGAGAGACTGGGGGGCGGACGGCGTAGTGGTGTCGGCCAAGACTCCTGAGAAAATCAGGGAGACGAGAGAAATCGTGGGCAGCGACTGCCTCATCTTCTCTCCTGGCATCGGCCCCCAAGGAGGGGTTGCGTCTTCAGGGGCCGGGACAGGCGCCGACTTCGTCATAGTCGGGAGGTCGGTCACGGAGTCGGCCGACCCTCTGAGAGTCCTCGAAGGGCTCAACGGGAAGTAGGGAAGCCTAGGCCCGGACGTCCGAATAGTAGGCCCAGATCTTCCTCTGTGCCTCCTTGATGTAGTTCATCTCAACCGCCGAGAGCTTGGGGTCGGAGGCCCTGGAGAACTGTCTCTTCAGTGCAGGGGGGAGCTCGTCGTCGCAGAAGAAGCCGCCCCCAGGGAAGCCGGTATCTTTGCGTACGATTATGGCGGCGAATCCGGGTGCACCCCGAGAGTACTCCGCCTCATCGACGGCGGCGATGGCCTCGAACAGGGGACGCCCCCTCGAGATGCCCATGATCTTCATCAGCTCTCCGTAGGTGAGTGTCCCGTGAGCCCTGGCGGTTCTGCGGAGCTCCTGCCTGAGCCCCTCCACGCCTGTCGTGCCAGCGACAGGCCCGGTCCGTCCTGCGAAATCTCCGGCAGGGGGACAGTGCCTTCGAATCAGGTCGTCGATCCGCCTGGAAAGCTCGTCCCTGATCGCCCTCAGCTCCGCGAATGTCTTCCCTGTCGCGCCAGGGAGCGGCCAGTCCTCCCCCTTCCCCTCCGCCCCTATGGGGCAGCGGTCCAGGCAGCCGAAAGTCACCACCCTTGAAGCGTTCGCGACCATCTCCCGAGTCACAAGCCTCGGAGATCTCTCGGTGTGGGTGATGCCCAACTCGCTGAGCAGAGGGCGGACGTCAGGGTTGACCATGGCGGCCGGCGTGACGCCGGCGCTTTCGGCTCTCCAGCCAGGGGGTGCCCTGGAGTTGAATATCTCCTCCGAGAGGACGCTCCTGAAGGTGTTTTCGACGCACACGAAGAGTATCGTGCCCGCAGAACGGCCATGCGAGGGTTCGGGCAAGTTGACTACCCGCCGGAGAGTCAGGATTCCAGGCTCTTTGCGACCTTGAACTGGTCCCCGACGATCGCTCTCATGTTAAGGAGGCCCAGCGGCTTCCCGTGATCCGTGACGAAGACGGTCCTTATCCTGTGCTTCGCCATGAGCTGGACCCCTTCCGACAGGGGCTCGTCGGCTTCTATGGATATCATGGGAGAGGACATGACCTTTCTGACTGGGATGCTCGAAGAAAGGAGGTCGTCGGCGGCAATGCGGTTCAGGATGTCCCGCTCCGTGAGGATCCCCTTTGGCTCCCCATTGATCAGGACCAGGACGTTGCCCGTCCCCTTTTCTCGCATCATCTGGGCCGCCTTCAGGACAGACTCGTTGGCGTCAATCTTCAGAGGGTCGGTCTTGACGAAGTTCCTGACGGTCGGGGCCTTCGACTCGGAGGCTTCTATCCAGAAGGTCAGCGAATAGTGACAGTTGGGGCACTCTTCAGGGGTGTTTTCACCCTCGAAGATGTGGCCGCAACGATAGCACTCCCATTTCGTCATGTCTCATGAAGCGATGGCCCGTGGTATATTAAGAACGTGGGCCGAGCGAGGACTATTGTGGGCCCGCCGACTCGTCGCGGGGGGCCAGGGCGATGAGCCGCTTCGCCTTCTTCTGGCACTGGGCCGCGGTGTCTGTGTAATACTTCCAGGCGGGGTAGTTCTCCTCCACCTTCGCCAGCAGGAGCAGGATGTCCGCCGCCTGCAGATACCGGGATATGGCAGTCTCGGCGCTCCCGACCTTTTCGTCCGCAGCGGCGTCCGTGATGAGCTGCCCCGCGTACCAGCGTAGCTTCTGGGCCCGGGTCATCGGTGGCTTGGGTGCCGCCTGCATGGCCTTCCGGGGGCACGGCGGGGAAAAAGAAGGACGAGTCGAATTTCCTAGACGAAGATGAGAAGCGGGACGACCCCGGAATCAGCTGAATCCGATGGTGGTGCCGTCGACTATCCCGTTGGCTGCCGCAAAACCGGCCTTCGCTTCGATGACGTAGTTCGCAAGCGCAGACGGCGTGTAGACGGCGCAGGAGCCGCTGTCGTAGCATGGCGGGGCCGAGGTGACGACGTAGACGACGCGTCCTGCCTCTCCGGTGGCGTTGACCCAGATCATGTCGAGGCTCGTGTTGGTGTCGAACATCCAGAACTGCCATTTGCCGAACGAGGGGAAGGCGAAGAGCTCCGTGGTGGCGTTGGTTATCTTCGTGTTCATGAGCCCCTGCTGCCTCTCCTGCTGGGTGGTGGCCACGTAGGTGAAGGCGTAGGTCCTCCCTCCGACAGCGAACGACGATGGAACCGCGGAGGTGACGTCCCCGGGCACGTTCGTGATCTCGAACACGGTATAGCCCACCAGAAGGGCGGCCACAGCGACCACCGCGGCCGCAACAATCTTTCCGGACGAGACCAAGCAAGGAACTCTCTTCTGAAGGGATATTTCTGCAGTTCCTGGATGGGGAGGCATAAATCTCAGGCGGCCATTCGCACCCGATGGACGTTTCTGATCTCTTCAGGAGCCTCTTCCCCGTAGGGACAGTGGAGGCGATAAGACAGGAGTACCAGGTCTTCAGGACAGCCATGGGGGACTACGTCGTGTTCAGCCCCAGTAGCAGGGGCTCGTCTTCGTTCCACATGACCAGGGTCTCCTCCGACAAAGTGGAGGCGCTCTGGAACGCCATGGGGAAGGAGAGAGCGACCACCGGGTCTCTGATGAAGGAGAAGAAAATGGAAGAGACGTTCGGCGCCGAGGACAAGGTCGCCATGAGGTTCGATATCTTGATGGGGCTCTATGTCCTCGCGGCCTCGGGGAGGGTGGAGATGCAGAAGGAAGGACGGAACCTTGTCTTTACGAAGGCGAAACAGGAGTAGCGTGCCTTGGCGTCTCAGGCCGCGCTTGTTTTTTAAAGGAGTGAGGATTCGGAGGACGTGGAATCTTTGCCGCGTGGTGTTCACTCCGATGGCGCAGACTTCCCGTCCAACCCGAGGGACGCGGAGGTCGTCAGGACCATTGAGGAGGAAGGGCTCTCTATCTTCACATTCGACGGGCTCAGGAGGATTACTGGAGCGCACCCCGAGACCCTTTCGAGGTCTCTCGAGAGGCTCGAAGACGAAGGGCTCCTTGTGAAGTCCCCGGAGGGGTACAGCATCACTGGGAGGGCAAAGGAGGCATTGGCCCTGAAACCTGCGTATGCGGGGACGAGCAGGATCCCAATACTCCACACGTTCCTTCCCTACGAAGCCAGCGCAGCCACGATAGTGGCGGCGCTGAAGGGGAGGTGGTTCGATACCATCAGGTGGGTGGGGATGGCAGAAGCAGAAGAAGGCGTCATCATGAAATGGGTGACCGAGGACGGGTCGGCCATGATCGACGCGAGAATCTCCGCGGGCCAGCTCGACATCGAGGCGAAGGTTGCGAAGGAGGCAGACATGCCGAAGGCGGTGCGGGCAGCACACCAGCTCGTGGGGAGGATTTCGAGGCTCTATTCGAGTCCCAGGCCGGGGGCCAAGCTCTCTCTGATGCGCATAGGGTACTTCGGGCCCTACGCCATGTGAGCCGATACATCCCGAACCCGCTCAACAAGTAGGCACCAACTCCTGGTGCGTGTCAGGTGATACTGACAAGTTGACAGGAACAGAAGGAATCCAGCTGTTGCAGTCATTTTCAAACGCTGTGACAGAGCTGGCTGAACGCGTTTCACCGTCCGTGGTGAACGTGAACGCAGGAAGGAGGGGAGGCACGGGGATAGTCTGGTCGTCGGACGGCCTGGTGGTGACCGCAAGCCACGTCATCGGGCATTCGGGGACGGCCACGGTGACTGCGGAAGACGGGAAGGAGCTCGAGGCCAAGGTCGTCGGGAGAGACCCGTACTCTGACGTGGCTCTGCTGAAGGTCGAGGCGGCGGGGCTGACCCCGATCAGGCTCGCAAGCGCCGACGGGATCAAGGTGGGGCAGTTCGTCCTCGCCCTGGCCGACGCCTTCGGAAGGAAGGCCTCCGCGACATCTGGCATCATCACGAGCCACCGGAGGAGCATGAGGGGCTTCTGGGGGGTCATGATCGAGGACGCCGTCGTGTCCGACGCCAAGCTGAACCCAGGCTATTCCGGCGGCCCGCTGGTGGACGCCTCGGGGAACCTGCTCGGCATGAACGTGGCCTACTTCGCCGGCAGGGGGGTCGCAGTATCCGCCGACACGCTGAAGGAGACCGTGGGCAAGATCTCGAAGGACGGGAGGGTGAAGAAGGGCTTCCTCGGCGTGGTAGTAGAGCCTGTCGAGCTCCCGCAGGAACTGGCCCTCGCCCCAGAAATCGGCCAGGAAGAGGGACTCCTGGTGAGGTCCGTCGAAGGGGGGTCTCCTGCAAGGGATGCTGGGGTCACCTTGGGCGACATAATCCTCAGGCTCGGAGAAGCACGGGCCACTGACGAGTACGAGCTCCACAAGGCTCTAACTGGAGAGGTGGTCGGAAAGTCGATGCCTCTGCGCGTCCTGAGGGCAGAGAAGGTCACCGACCTGAAGATAACGCCGAGGGAGGCGGAAGCCTAGCATGTTCCGAGCCCCCGGCGCCTGGTTCCCAAGGGAGCCTAGCTTTCCACAGCCCGGAAGCCCCAGAGAGCCGCTCCCGCCGATCCGTCCCCCCTTCTGAACCCCAAGGGTTGATTAGGGGAGCCTCGAAGCGCGCGCCATGAGCGAGGTCAAAGCGAAGACCCCTCATGGGGAGATGACGATCGACCAGCTCGCCGAAATCCAGCCGGGCATGGCAGCTACGATGAAGGTCGTGGGTGAGAGGTTCACTCAGACATACTACGCCGCGAAGGGCGGGAACTGGAAGCTGGCCGCATACCAGCTGAACCAGCTGAGGGCGGCGTTCAGGACGGCAAAGGTCACGAGGCCGAAGTTCGCCGAGGACCTCGAAGCGTTCGACAAGGAGTACCTCGCGCCCATCTTCAAGGCCATCCACGACAAGGAGTGGGGGCAGTTCGAAGCGTCGTTCAGGAGGGGAGAAGCGGGTTCCGACATGTACCACGACAAGCGGGGAGTGTCCTACATCAGGTACAGGCTCCCCGACGGGGCGCCGTCCAACCTCCACCTGGGTCCTCCGGAGACGTTTCGCAGGGAAGCCGGGACTTGACTGTAGTGGGCGCCTAGAGCCTGTTCACGAGTTTCATCATTTCTTCGTAGTGGTGCTCGATTATCTCAGCGCCTTTGGAACCCATCATCTGCTCGGCGTTCCGCTTGCACTCTGAAATCGCGGTGACGATCCCCTCCTTTGTGGGCGCGACGTAGCTCACGCCGCACTGAGAGAACACCCCTTCGACGAAGCTCTTCACCTGCTGCTTCAGCTGCTCGTCCGTGACCGGCTGATGGAGGATCCGGGCGAACTCCCCGTTGGCGCTCTCAAAGCACTTCAGGAGCTCGTCCCTGACGAAAGTAGGGGTGACCTTGCTGTCGGGCACTTCAGGCGCGGCGTATGTGTTAGGCAATGCGGGACAGAATAATAACATATGTTATATAACCCTAGCGAAATGAGCCATTCTGGATTGCAGACTCCTTCCATTGACACCGAGCTGCTTGAGAAGTTCGAAGAGAACGTGAGGGCGATGGTCCCCCGCCTCGAGGGTGAGAGGCTGGTGAACCCCACTCCCCTCATGGATGTGACCGCGGCTCTCCTGGAGTGCGCCCGGTCAGAGTACGGGCTCGGGCTGCACGCTGGCGAGGTCAGGGTGTTCGCGAAGTTCGACTCGAAGATAGCCGGCGGCTCCGTGAAGGTGCGCCCCGCCGTGGGCATCGTGGGGGAAGCCATAGCGTCGGGAAGGCTGGCAAGAGGCGCGACGATATTCGAAGCGACCTCGGGCAACTTTGGGCTCGCTCTGGGGGCTCTTGGAGGACTGGGCGTCGACGTCGTCGCCCTCGTGTCAAGGAGGCTACAGCAGGGGGTTCTGGACCAGCTGAGGAGGGAAGGGGTGAAGCTTGTCAACCTGGACATCGACATCTGCCCTGCCCCGGGGCTAGAGGGGCCTTCAGACACGCTCATCGCGAAGGGGATCGCCCAGAGCGTAAGGCAGCAGCTCGCGGAACTCGGTTTCGACCCAAAGCCCTTCGACGAGGTCACACCGAAGGCTGAAGAGATGCTTGCTAGGCAGGATGCCATAGGTCTTGCGAAGCTGCTGGCGGAGGCCTACGGCGGCTTCTGCACCGAGCAGTACGACAACGAGATGAACGTCGAGGTGCATAGGACGGTGACGGGCCCCGAAATCGATCGGCAGCTCAGGGCGGAGGGGACTTCGCTAGGGAGGGCGGACTTCGTGTGCGCCTTCGGCACAGGGGGGACCGCCGGGGGCGTGGGGAGGTATGTCGCTTCGGAACACCACAGGAAGGGGGTCAGGGTAGTGTTCCCGCTTTCGGGCCAGGACGTCGCGGGCATCAGGACGAGGGAGAAGGCCCTGGGACTGAAGTTCTACGACCCGGTGTCGTACCTGGGGGAGCATGAAGTGGACTTCGAGGAAGCTTCCAGGGTCTTCGAGTTCTTCAACAGGAGGGGCTTCGACATTGGGGAGAGCGGCGCCCTGGCACTCTATGCCAGCATGCAGCTGGTCAACTATGGGGTCGGAAAGGAATTCGTTGTCATGGTAGCCGACGGGGCCGCGAAGTACGCTTCGGAGGTCCAGGCTGTCGCACGGAAGGGGAAGAGGGACCAGGTGCGGCTCGAGGAGGCCGCGTCGTCGATTGGAGACTACGCGGGGGTGGTCTGGGCGCACAACATGTTCGTCCCAAAGCCTGACGGGATCAGGGCCATAGCCTCCTCGCTCGGGTGCGACGAGTTGAAGGTCAAGGTGGCCGATGTCAAGGACGTACAGGCTGTGCTGAACGGGGGAGACCCGTCCCCCGAGTTCGAGGGACTCCTCCCCAAGGAGGACAGGCCCATACTCGTCGTGTGCATGGCAGGGAACACTTCCCTCATGCTCGCAAAGGTGCTCGAGAGGAGGGGGGTCGCAGCCGAGAGCTTGATTGGTGGGATAACGGGCCTCCCGGCTTCGAGAGGGAAGCAGCCATTCGACCTGGTGGAGATCGCCCGGCGCTGAGCGTCAGGCGGAAGCGCCGCAGTTCCCGCAAAACCTCTGCCCCTCGGGCAGCGGGGAGCCGCACTTCTTGCACGCTAGGGTCAAGGGAGTCGCGGGCTGGCGGAACGGGGGTACGCCCCTCGTGGCAGCGGCCAAAGGGGACTGGTTCCT
>JACWAI010000102.1 GCA_014874415.1 Nitrososphaerales archaeon | reverse complement strand
GTCTCCAGGGTCGCGCGGGAGTGGCTCACCAGGCCAGGATATCCCCTGGTGGAGGCTAGGACCAAGGACGGGAAGGTCGAACTGACCCAGCGCCCGTTCCGCGTCTCTGGAGGGAAGGCAACCGGCATCTGGCCGATACCTATCAAATTGCGCGCAGACGGGAAGGAGACCTCCGTCTTCCTTGACAGGAGGTCGGCCAAGCTGGACGCTCGGGCAGGCTCGGAGTTCGTCCTCAACCTCGGGCGCAAGGGATTCTACGTCACGCTCTATGACAAGGTCGGCTACGACCGCCTCGCCTCGAACTTCTCAAGCCTGGGCCCGCATGACAGGGCGGGGATCGTATACGACCTCTACCTCTTCCTTCAGGCTGGACTTGTCGAACCCGAGACCTACGCCCGATTTGTTTCGCTGTGCGCTGCGAACCCCGACGCGATAGCCACCCAGATCGTCACGGAGCAGCTGATGAGCCTCACCGCGATAGCCGACGAGTCCCCAATCATCAAGAGGTTCGCGCGCGAATTCTATCCGCGTCTCCTTGGAGCCTTCGGGGAAGACCCCAGGCCGGGGGAGCCGCCGTTTGTCGAGGCGACCAGGGAGTACCTCACATCGCAATACGCGTTGGTGGACGAAGGCTTCGCGGAAAAGATGGCCGCGCGCTTCGAGCATTTCGCAGACCTCGACCCCAACCTCAAGGCGGCCGCGGCCGTCGGGTACGCCGTGGCCAACGGAGAGCGGGCGGAGAAGCGCCTCCAAGACATGGTCAAGTCCCTCCAGAGCGAAGTCGACAGGGCGAAGATCTACGAGGGGCTCTGCTCCTTCAAAGAGCCGGAACTGGTGGAGCACGCGCTCGAGCTCGGGATAAGCGGGCAAGTGAGCCGGTCCGACTCCGGGTATCCCCTGATCTACAGCGCCTACAACCCCCGCGCCAGGGACGTCCTGTGGCGCTGGATTACCAAGCGCTACGACAAAATGCTCGACATGTACGCCCACTCGCAGCAGTTCTACATCTACATGGGCTATGCCATCCCGTTGTGCGGGGTCGAGCACGAAGCCGAGGTCAGGCGTTTCCTGTCCGGGAGACGCCGCAAAGAAGGGGGTTCGAGCGTCACCAGGATCCTCGAGCTGCTCCACATCAACGCCCGGCTCAGAAGGCGCCTCCTGAGTTCAGGAAACTAGGATTAAGAGGCCAGCCGCCCGTCCTCTGCCAGATGGATCCCGACGACGTTGCCTACCGGAAGAGCGTCAGGAACATGGTCGTCGTGCTTGCCGCCATCGTGATCACGGTCTTCGCCGCCATCTTCATCCCTCCCTATCTCAGCCCTTACCACGATGTCTTCCAGAACTCGGTAATCTACGACTCCCCGTTCGGCTTCACCATGCACCTCACCCTCAACTCGACCTCGGCATCACCCAAGGGGGAGGTCACCCTGAGCGGCTGGTTGAACAGCACCTACGCCAACATACAGAACGTCACTGCGGCAGACAGCTGGGCGTTCCCCCAGGCTTCGCTCTGGGAGAGGGCGTGCCTCAACGGGTGGCCCATAGGCATCGGGGTGATGCAAGGGCACTACACCCGGGACAACTACACACTGGGAACGCTGCTCCTTCTGAACCAGCCCCAGTCGGCCTGCCCCGTCAACGCGAGTCCTCCACAGTACTTTTTGTTCTACCCCTCCCCCCATTCGTCAGAAGCTCTGGTAAGCGTCGCAGGCGGCCATGACCTCTGGTTAATCCAGACGGACCTGTCATTCGGTCAGAACTCGTTGAGGCAGAACGCCCTCCCCGGCGCCCCGGGACCCAAAGGGCTCCCTCAAGGGGTCTATACCGCTGTCCTCGCCGACGAGTGGGGGGACGTGCTCACGGCCAACTTCCAAGTCTCCTAGATACTTCTTATCTAGCCTGTGGGCCGCAAACGGTCATATGGATGTCGACCCCTCCCTCTTACACCGGCTGTTCTACCCGCAGGTCCCTCTCGTGCTGTCGGCCATGTCCGGCGCCAGGGTCTCGGCCATGCCCGTCGTCTCCTACGCGTCGGTCTCCGATTCTCCTCCCCTCGTGGCTGTCTCCTGCGCCCGGGGAGGTTTCACTCTCAAGCTCGCCCTGAAGGCGAGGGCATTTTCGCTCTGCATCCTCGACGGGAGCCACGTGGACGCCCTGTCGCGCCTCGCCACGGTAAGCGGGGCCAAGGTAAAGGACAAGCTGGCGGACGCCGGCCTGAGGTACAGGAAAGGGGACCAGCTGAAAGTCCCCATAATCGAAGGATCAGTCGCCAGCCTTGAATGCTCCCTCGCCTTCAAGAAAAGGGTCGGAGATCACACGCTCCTTGTGGGAAGTGTGGAGGCGGCATCGGCAAATGAATCGTTCAGCGGCTTCTGGGACTTCCGCAAATACAGGCCCCTGCTCTACACCGGCTGGAAGGGAAAATTGACCACTTATCCCGAGCGCTAGACGTAGGACCTGATTACGTCACCAGAGAACCTCTTCAGGTCGGCGATTATGTCCGCCGCCGCAGGATGGTTGATGGAAGCGCAGTAGTATTCGAGGCCTGCCTCGGCGTAGGCGTCTATCCCTTTCCTGATGTCGCTCGCCGTACCCGACACCGCGATCCTCTTCTCCCCGCTCACGCCGGTGTAAGGCTCGCGCTTCTTCCTGACATCTGTCGTCACCCTCATTGACAGCGTGACCTCTCGCCCGGACTGCCTGATTTCATCGGCCCCGCGTCGATAGTCCTCTACATCGGGCCCGACCGGATGCCACCCGTCTGCGAGCTTTATGGCACGCCTGACCGCAGTCGGCCCGTTTCCTCCGATCCATACAGGGATGTCCTTCTTCACCGGCTTCGGGAGGAAGACGGCATCCTTGACGCGGAAGTGCTCCCCTTCGAAGTTGACTACATCGTCTTTCCACAGCGTCTTCATGAGCCTGATGCTCTCGTCCATGACCTTCCCCCTGCCAGCGAAGTCTGCGTTCAGAAACCCGAACTCCTGCTCCGCCCATCCGGCCCCGAATCCGAGTATGACCCTCCCCCTCGATAGCACATCCAGGGCCGCAGCCTGTTTCGCCACGAGTATGGGGTTCCTCTGGGAGAGTACGATGCAAGACGTGCCCACCCTGAGCTTGTCCGTGCTCGCAGCGACGTAGGCCAGCGTGATCAGCGGCTCCAGCAGCTCCCCGTACGGCTCCCTCAGGCTCGCAGGCATCACGACATGGTCAGTCGCCCACACCGAGTCGAACCCTCCCTCCTCGCACGCCTTCGATATCTCTATCAGCTGATGCGGGGTGATCTTGTCCCCGTAGTTTGGGAGTATGTAACCGAACTTCAAGAGCAGGTCATCCCTTCCTCGTCACGAACCTCGTGGTTAGGCTTCCCGTCCCGTTGAGACTGGCGAGGTTGAGCACGAGCGCCGTGACGCTCTCCACGATGCTCGCCTGGGAGAGGGGACCGGCGTAGAGGGGGCGCATGCCCCTGACCCCTCTCACAAGCCCTGCCGTCTCTTCGAAAGTCTCCTTGCTCTCTGCCGCAATGAGCGCGTCCACCTGTGGGGGATTTTCCATACCGAAAAATCCCGCCGGCACGTTGTTGAACGCCGTGGCGACCCTCGCCCCGGGAAGGAGCCTGGCCAGTTCCTCTGCCGCAGAAATCCCCTTCGCCGAGTACCTCAGCAGACCCCCCTCCAGCTCCAATGGATTCACGAGCGAGACGACGAGCTTCCCCGAGACGTCTGTGGCCAGCCCGGCCATTGACCCGATTGCCCGGTATGGCACGGCGATGATTACGG
This sequence comes from Nitrososphaerales archaeon, assembly GCA_014874415.1. Lineage (GTDB taxonomy): Archaea > Thermoproteota > Nitrososphaeria > Nitrososphaerales > Gagatemarchaeaceae > UBA183. The sequence continues at coordinate 15,899 of JACWAI010000102.1, read as the reverse complement.
CATCGGCGGCCCTCGAGGCGTCACGGTAGTCCATCCCCACCGCACCGGCTATCCTTGCTGCAGCGGCCTTCGCCCTTGCGGCGTCCGTGGACCCGATGATCACCTGATTGCGCTTCGCGATTTCCCCCCCGAGGGCGTTCCCCATCTTGCCCGTGCCGCCCAGGATGGCTACCTTCATTCCCCTTCCAGCCTCGCCTGCGCCGCGGCCTGTTGATGCCTCGTGAACGCGGCGTCCATCATCTCCCTTATCTTCTCCGCCTTCTTCCACCCGATCCCCTGCGTCATCGCGAGCTCCCCTGCAGTGAGGCTCATAACCCTCCTGGGGCTCCCGTATTTCGACAGCAGCTTCTCGGCTAGCTTCCTCCCGATGCCCGGCATTGACGACACGAGATAGAGCTGCTGCTGTGGGACGCTTTTCGCCTTGGGCGGGACTTCAGACGGCATTCGCGCGAGAGGCTTGGCCCGGGCGTGAGTTAGCAGTTCCGCTATGGCCATGGCCGTCTCTTTCGGGTTGGCGGTGTAGATGACTCTCAACCCGTATGCCAGAGTGACGTTGGCTATGGCCCCGTAGAAAGACTTCAGGTTCTTCGCCAGGGACTCGACCTCCTTCGAGTTCCCCTCCACCAGGAGGAAAGGCTTGGCGTAGGCCGCCGAGATCTTCGCAGCCTGGTAGAAAAGCCTCGAATCATACACCGAAGAAATAAGATCCCTGACCGACTTCCTCTCCACGGCCAGCTCGGGGTTGAGCACGTAGTCCGCCACCGGGAGCCTGCTGAAGTACACCCTAACGTTCAGCTTGGAGAGCTCTTCGGGGACTCCGCTGGCCTTCTCCCTTTCGTCGGCGACGACCCGGGCGGGTATCACAGTATCTGAGCCGGAATGACGAAATAAAAGGAGTAGGCGACGAGCGCGAACGCCACCACGGCTGCGGTTGCGACGGCCTTGTCAGCCAGGCTCGTCCTGTACTCGACCAGCGAAGTCGGCCTGGGCACGGCCCCGTACGCCCTGGACTCCATCGCCTCCGCAAGCTCCCCGCTCCTCACCACGGAGTTGACTACCAGGGGTATGAGTATCGGGATCATGTTCCTGACCCTCCTGAGCAGGTTCCCCTTCTCCAGCTCGAGCCCCCTCGACTTCTGGGCGTCCATTATCTGAATTGTGTCCAGAAACATGACGGGGATGAATCGCACGGCTGTCACGAAGGCGAAGATGACGTCCCTCGGCAGCCTGAACGTCTTCATCACCTGTTCCAGCTCGTCGGGGGAGGTCGTGATGAAGAAGAGGCTCGTTGACACCACTATCGCCACGAAACGGGCCGCGTAGAGCAGCGACGTCTCTATGTTCCTGGTGAAGACGAAGTTGAGCGCGAATATGAAAGCAGAGAAGAGGGCGGTGAAGGCCATGGTCCTGGCGACCCTCCTGAGGACCGTCGCGAACGCAGAAAGCGCAATCATGAACAAGAGCACCGCCGCCAGCTCGTAGAGGGTCCTCACCAGCAGGGTGGTGACGAACATCAGGACGGAGACGAGAAGCTTGACGCGCGGATCGAGCCTGTGGTAGGCCGAGGTCCCTCTCCTGAAGATGAACCCGCTGCTGAGCCACATCATGATGGCTTGACCCCCTCGATCCATCGCCTGGCCTCGAGCGGGTCGACGAAGGGAGCTTCAGGCTTGGAGGCGAGGCGGCCGTAGAAATCCACCAGCTGAGGCTGGGCGACCCTGGCCGAGTCGAGCATCTCCTTCACCCGCATGATCTGCGAAGCGGGCCCGTCCCCCAGAATCCTCCCAGCCTTCATCACTACGACCCTGGGCTGGATCGGCCAGAGGAACTCGATGTCGTGGGAGACGACTATCACCGTCTTCCCCGATGCGCTGAGCATCCTGATGGTCCCGGCGAGCTTCTCCTTCTGGATGGCGTCCTGCCCCACCGTTGGCTCGTCAAGGATCAACACCTGGGGGTCCCAGGCGAGTATGCACGCGAGGGTCAGCCTCTTCTTCTCCCCCCCGCTCAGGACAAGGGGGGACGACTTCCTGTATTCGCCGAGCCCGAAGAGCTCTAGCCCCCAGGTCACCCGCTGCTCCACGAGGTCGGGAGGGAACCCGAAGTTCCTCAGCCCGAAAGCCATCTCCTCCTCCACGCTTTCGGAGAAGAGCTGGTGGTCCGGGTTCTGGAAGGCGACCCCCACTTTCCTTGAAAGCTTGGCTGTGCTAGTCAGAGTTGTGTCCTCCCCGTCGACAAGGACTGTGCCGCTGGCGGGCTTCAGGAGCCCTGTCACATGCTTGACCAGGGTGGTCTTGCCTGCTCCGTTCTCCCCCACTATTGCCACCGTCTCTCCGGCGTCTATCTTCAGGCTCACCCCGTCAAGCGCCTTCACCCCGTTCTGGTGAACGAATGTCACATCCCGAAGTTCGATCAAGATCTCCCCCCTTCCAAGGACGTCGCCAGCTCTGCGGTGGTCATCAGTTCTCCCTGCGGTACGAGACCATCTTTTGCAAGCATCTTCTGCAGCCTCGTGATCGACGGGGTGCTGACGCCGTACGACTCGGCGTCTTCCCCGAAGAGGACCTCGGCGGGAGTCCCTTCGAGCGCCTTCCTCCCATCGCTCATCACTACGATCCTGTCGGCCACCTTCACGAGGAGGTCGAGCCTGTGCTCCACCACCACGAATGTCGTGCCCAGCTCCTTCCTCAGTCGAGCCACCAGGCCGACCAGCTCAGAAGCCGTCTTGGGATCGAGGAGGGAGGTGGGCTCGTCGAGGATGACAAGGCGGGGCTCCATCGCCAGGACCCCTGCCAGGGCGACCCTCTGCTTCTGGCCGTCTGAAAGCTCGTGGGGCGCCCTCAGAGCGAGTTCCCCTATGTCGAGCAGGCGCATGGCTTCGTCCACCCTCGCCCTCATCTCTGGCCTTGGGACCCCCAGGTTCTCTAGGCCGAAGGCTATGTCTCTCTCGACGGTGAACATGAAGATCTGGTTCTCCGGGTTCTGGAAGAGGAAGCCTACCTTCTGGGCAAGGTCTCTCATGCTCGACTCTTTCACGTTGGTCCCGCCGACCCTGACAGAGCCCGTGTACTCCCCGCTGTACATGTGAGGTATCAGCCCGTTCACCGCCCTCAGGAGGGTCGACTTCCCGCACCCCGAGGGCCCCGCCAGAACTACTATCTCCCCTTCGGGGACCGCTAGGTCGAAATCCGAGATTGCCTTCCTCGGAGAGTCAGGATACCTGAAGCCGAGCCACTCGATTTCAAGGATGTTTGACAATCGCTACCCTTCGGTGTTCTGCGCCCGTGGAATCATGGAGTAAAACGCTCCGGTCAGCGCATTGGCCGGATCGCGGGGTCCCCCGACTTCAATACGGCGGCAAACCAAGGGAGTTTCCCCCCGATCTTGATCTGCGAAATGGCCGGGACGCGGAGGACGAATGACGAAACCGCCATGACTGCGACGAGCTGGATCACGTTGAACAGGGCGGTGAAGGCAAGTATGATCAGGAGGGCGTTGGAGTCGGTGAGGCCTATCCCTATGGCCGAGAAGGGAACCTTCAGGTATCCCTCTATGGCCGCGAACCCGTAGAAGTAAATTATCAGATACAAGTTGGGAACCGTCATCACAACGGCCCTCACGGCCGAGCCCATGACGGTTGTCCAACCTGCGAGCCGCAGGAGGGTGGTCCCTCCTCCACGTGCGGCAATCTTGGCTCCCAGCCACAGCCCCGCGACGGTCGAGACCAGCGCGAAGAGCTTCAAGGGGGGGCCGACCGGGAGATTCTGTCCATACACTTCTAGGCCGGCGAACTCCACGAAAGAAGATACCAACGCAGGGGCGGGGCCGAATATGAAGAACGCCAGAATGATGGCCACCTCCCCAAGATCAAACTGTAGGTATGGGATCAGGGGGAAGTTGAGCCCGAAGGCTTGAGACGCTCCGGAGAGGACGATGGCAAGCGCGCTGAAAATGGCGCTCCCTGCGATCGCCGTGGTGCCCAGGTTCCCCTTCGTATCCATGAGGCGACGCGATTTCGTTATTCTTATAACAATTTGGTAGCTACCAGCGTCCTTGTAGATGCCCAAGCTCAGACCGAAGTCGAACCCCGAAATGCTGACGACGCTCTTGCACCTGGTCGGGCTCGGGGTCGTCCGCTCCTACGCGACCGTCTCCACCAAGAGGCTTGGAGGATCACTCGGACTCAGTCAGCAGGCTGCGTCCCTCCGGCTGAAGGACCTCGAAGGGGCGGGGCTGGTAGAGAGGGCACGCTTCGGGCGCGGGCTCGCGGTGAGGCTGACCGATGGGGGGATGGACATGGTCGAAGGGTTCCTCGCCGAGGCCAACACGAACCTCGAAAGGGGGAAGAACGAACTCGTCTTCAGAGGCGTTCTGTTCAGCGGCCTTAAGGAAGGCGCATACTACGTCTCCCAAGAAGGATACGCCAAGAGCTTTGAGCGGAGCCTGGGGTTCGAACCCTATCCCGGTACCTTGAACCTGCGTCTCACCAACGAGGCGATGATAGAGCAGCGCCGTCGGCTCGACCTGATGAAGGGGATCGACATCCCGGGCTTCAGCGACGGCCAGAGGACCTACGGACCTGTGAAGTGCTTCAGAGCGAAGGTCGCCGGAAGGATTCAGGGGGCCGTCCTCGCCATCGAGCGGACCCATCATGACAGCACGGTCCTCGAGGTGATCAGCCCTTCAAACCTCAGGAAATCTCTGGGTCTGAAGGACGGGGACGAGTGCTCCGTCACCGCATACTTGGGCGAGGGGTGGGCGCGTCGACGTTGAACGAGACGGCGTCCCCGTCTCTGAGCCCCAGCTTCCCTCTGAGGTAGGTCGGCGAAATCAGCTCTGCCACAGTCTCGTTGTAGTATGTGACGTCGATGAACAACAGGGTGATCCTCTCCCCTCTCATGTCCCCGTCGAAGCAGTTCAGCGCGCTGAACGACTCTCCTCCCAGTGTGAAACCCTCGACCTTGACCCCGTCGTTCGACCTGAGCTCCTTCAGCTGCTGGATGGCGGTGTTGTCTTCCAGCTTGACGTTGAGCGTGCCGGGGTAGGGCGTGTACCCCAAGCACTCCCTGAACCTCCTTTGGTATTCCGGGTGCCCCACATAGTACCTCCCCTTCCCCATCCCGCTGAACAACTCCCCCGTTATGGTTAGCCGCATCTTTGCCCCGCACGATTTGGCGGGCATAAAAAGGGCGATGGCCTTATCTAGAAACGGGGTGAGCAAGCAGCGGTTTGGCAAAGCAGGAGATGCTCATACTGGTGGACGACGACGACAACCAGATCGGGACTGACACGCGCGAGAACTGCCACTCGGGGAAGGGGAAAAGGCACAGGGCTTACACGGCCTTCATCTTCCACGACGGCAAGCTCCTACTGCAGCAAAGGAGCACGAAGAAGCTCCTGTGGCCGGGAGCCTGGGACGTCTCCTTCACCAGCCACGTCTATCCCGGAGAGTCGTACCAGCAGGCGGCTACGCGCAGAGCGCGCCAGGAGCTCGACGCCAGCCTGGGCCCCCTCGCAGACGTCCACTCGTTCGTATACTTCGCCCCCCAGGGGGGAAACGCCGAGAACGAGTTCTGCCGGGTCCTGGTGGGCGACTTCGACGGCAGGATATCGGTCAACAGGGACGAAATAGCGTCGGTCAGGTGGGGGAGGATCCAGGAGGTCAAGGCGGACCTCGCCTCCCACCCAGACTCCTACACCCCCTGGTTCAAGCTGTCCTTCGAAGGGTTCCTGAATAGCCCGGCCGCGAAGAAGTACGCCTAGTCCACTTCTTTGAGGTCCCCGAGGAGCTCCCCCGCCCTCTTGAGGGTCGCCTCCAGGGCTTCTTGCTCTCCGACGGCGGTCGAGTAGGAAGCTGCAGTGGCGTGCCCCCCTCCGCGCCCCCCTAGCCTCTTCGACATCTCCCCCGCGACCATGGTCCCCAGCTGGACCTGGGTCCTGTCCAGGAGCCTCTGCGTCGACCTCATGCTCACCCTTGTCTCCCCTTCCGACTCTCCGGCGACTATCGCCAGGTCGGCTCCCAGATAGATTAGGGACCTTGCCACGTGAGCCTGGAACGAACCCACCAGGCTCGTCGCAACGACCCAGTCCCCAGCCTTTCGTATCTTCAGCCTCTGGGCCCCCTTCAACTTTGCCAGCACCTCACCGTAGTCCGGCTCGCTCCTCAGCTCCCTCCTCGCCAACACGACGTCGGCACCGGAATCCATCAGCTCCACCACCGCCCTCAGCCCGCCAGGGCTGGCTATCGCCAGGTGGGACGAGTCGAACATTATCCCCTCCAGCAGCGCCTGGGCCGCGTCCCTCCTCACCTCCACCTCCAGCTCATGGTACAGTGCGAACACGACCTCCGCGGCAGAAGTGGCTCCCTCGTCCACGATGACCCTGTCATAGGCGGCTCCTTCCCTCAGTGGGTGGTGGTCCACTAGCACCTTCACCCCCCTGCTCCCACGGAACTTGTCCTTCCAGGAGCCGAGAAGCTCCTCGTCCCCCACGTCGACCGCCACATAGAGATCGAAGTCGTCGTCGCTGTCCTCCACTGTCCTGTGAGGGAAACTCGCGCTGAGCTTCTTCGTCAGAGTGGTCACCCCACCCGGTGTCGCCACCAACACCTGGCACCCAGGCGCAAGGTCGCCGATCAGCTTTGAGATGGCATAGGCCGACAGATAGGCGTCGGCATCGGCGTTCCTGTGGCAGACGACGGCAGCGGACTTGAGCTTCTCAGCTTCAACGAAAGGGAACTTCGAGGTCCCGGTGTCAGGTGCCAAATGGCGCCACAGGTCACGCGTCTCCAGGGGGCTGCGCCTGAGACACCTTCGGCTTGACCGCGTCGTCTATTTTCGTCTGCAGGTCCTTGAGGCTCTCCCTGAACCTTGACTCCTGCTTGGAGAGCACCATCTTCCTCGTGTTGGCCAGCTCCTTCTTCTCGTTCAGCTCTTTCATCACGTCGTCCTTCTTCACCCTTACCAGGATGTTCCCTGCGAACTTGTAGACCGCCTCCGAATCCCCTGCCTTCCCGAGCTCTTCCAGCGCCTTCTCCGTCTCGCCGAGCTCCATCTCGACCTGCTGCCTCTGCGCCAGCACCGCCTGGAGGTTCTGCTGCGTCTGGTCGTACCTGGCGAGCTGCTCTCTTAGGAGAGGGGGAAGCTCAGGCTGGCTCATGATCTGAAAGAGCGCCGGTTCTGTGCGCCTTAAATCCTTTCGTCGCCAACAGGGAATTCAGGGCCGCTTCAGCGCGTGCCTTTCTCCAGGGCCCGCACCTTCTCCAGGACCTCCTTCGCCCTGGCGGCGACATCCTCCGGGCGCTGCGCCGAAATCCTCAACTCGCACCCGCCCGCCTTCACCTGTGCGGATGGTATCGCTTCTTTGATCTTCCGTGACGTCGCTGCGTCAGTCCGGAACGCTATCCTCAGCTCGACGGACTCCACGGGTTTATCTTGACTTCGCCTGGGCGAGGTCAAAGGCACCGCCAGCAATTGTGTACCCGCATGACTTGCACTTCCATATCCCCGAGGACGTGCGGCTGAGCTTCATGCTCGAACAGGACGGGCACTCCCTGGCCTGCTTCAGCGTCCGGAACACCCTGGCGTACCTCTTCCTCAGGGTCCCCCCGTACTTCGCGCCGAGCCCCCTGACGTTCTCCCTAGCCTTCGGCACTACTTCGTCGCCTCCATGATCTTGGCCCTTATCTCGCGCCCCACCCGGATGGACGTGTCTGCGGCCTCGAGGACCTGGGCCGGGCTGATGAAGCTCGCCTCCCCCTTCTGGCTCGCGCAGATGTTCCCGTCGTCGTCTGTGGTGATGGTGATCCTCATGTCCATGGAGGCCTCCTCCTCCGTGTTCGGGTCTACGACCAGCTTCTCCCCTATCCTAGCCATTGTCACCGACACCGGGGTCCTCTCGACGGGCACAGGCACCCACTGATCCGTCGCCTCGGCCTTCTCGTCCTTCACCGCGTACTTCTTCATCTTCGCAGTCCTGAGGGCAGAGACCACCGCATAGCTCATGGCGTCGAACAGGTTCCCGTCCACGTTCATCACGTTGCAGTCAACAAACACAGCCACGACCGACTTGCCCGGGACCAGTGAGAGCTTGCTCAGGTCGACCATCTCTGACTCGCGGATGCCCCTGTCCACCACCCTCGCCAGCTCGATTGCCCCTTCGCTCGGTGGCCCCGGCTCCGCGTAGGGGGAGGACATCGGGAGTATCTCCGCGTTGACCATGAGGATCCCCTTGTCCGGCGTGTCCGGGAACGGTATCCCTGTCGCTATCTTCACTCCCGCTATCACCTGGGTGTTCCCGAGCGTCACCCGGGCCGAGCCGTTCGCCTTCTGGATCAGCCCAGTCTCTATCTTCAGCTCCCTCGTCTGGTCGAGCCTCCTTTCGTCCATCCTCTTCCCCCCGGCCAGGAGCTGCGCCAGCTGGGCCTTCCTTATCGTTTCTACGACGTAGTTCTTCTTCATCGACATCTACTCCGCAGCCTCCTCCACCTGCGTGACCGCCCCTTCCCCGCCGAAGAACCGGGCGTTCAGCGCCGCCCTCTGCATGCCATAGATCTGCTTCCCCTTCTCGATGGCCAGCTCGAAAGCCTTCTGGAACTTCTCCCTGGTGTAGATACCGTCCACCTGGAAAAGTGTCACCTGGCCGAGGTTAGGCATTATGGCGACTGGCATGTCCCCGTCTCCTTCCTTGTCCTCGGTGTCGTCCAGGTCCGAGACGACGGTGTCTTCGATGAGCCCGCAGGAGCAACCCACGACCATGTCGCGCATGTTGATCCCCGCGTCGGCCAGGGCGAGCGACGCCGCCGTTATCCCGGCGCACCTCGACCCCCCGTCGGACTGGAGCACCTCTATCCATACCTCGATCGCCGTCCGCGGATAGTCCTCGACTATCACCGCAGGCTGCAGCGCCTCTCGTGTCACCTTCGATATCTCGATCTCCCTCCTCGACGGCGCCGGGTTCTTCCTATCGTCCACCGAGAACGGGGCCATGTGGTACCTGCATCTAAGGAGCGCCCTGTCGGGGAGGACCTGATGCTTCGGGTGGACCTCCTTCGGCCCGTAGACCGCCGCCATGATCTTGTTCTTCCCCCACTCTATGTACGCCGAACCGTCGGCGTTCTTCATCAGACCCACCTGCAGGCTGATTGGCCTGAGCTCGTCCCACTTCCTGCCGTCCAGCCTAGTCCCCTTCCCGTCTATGAGCTTCCTAGTTCCCGCCACTTTCGCTCCCTCCAAGATACCCCTCCACCTTGGTCATCAGGTCGGCGGCGTGGGCCTCCTCATCCACCATCTTGACAGCCCTGGCCGTCTTCACTATCCCCTCCGGGGACCCGGTCACGACCACGACCCCGTTCTGCCCCACCCTGACGTCGCATCCTGTCTTTTCGCTGATTAGGTTGATCATCGCACCCCTCTTCCCGATTAGTCTCGGCACCTTCGTCGGTGATATCTTAATGATTTCTCCAGACTCTATCTTCCCGTAGCCCTGGCCGCGGATGCTGAGCTGAGGGTCCCTCGACCTCTCGGAGGACTCGATCCTGGCGCCTATGATGTCCCCGACCCTGAACTTGCTCGAAAGGTCGTGTGTCGCCGGTGAGAACTCCCTCCCGAACACGAATGACGCGGGGAGGAAGCCGTCGAAGCAGGAGTTGATGTCCACCACCCAGCCGAAGCCGTTGAGGTCGACGACCTTCCCGATCACGTCGTCCTCCGCCCTGGGAAGGTATGGTCCCGTCACAGGGTTGAGCTTGATCTCGTCCCTCCCGACCTCGGCTAACCCCACCCTTAGGGCGACGTACTCGTCCCCCCTCTTCTCGATGTAGGGTCCGTACCTGTGGTTCCCCTTGGCTATGACGTCCCCCGGTATCACCTGTCTCCTTTCAATCATTGGCATTTGTCTATTTCACCACTGTAACCTGCGCCGCTCCCTTCGTAGTGGAACCGAGGCGGTCCAGCAGGCCAGGCTGTCCGCCAGCGGGTATTTCTACTATTGCGGAAAGGGTCCCGTCCGCCAGCCAGTCCTCCCTGACTATCTCCCCATAGTTCTTCAGCACGCCTATGGCCTGTCCCGAGTACTGGGCTGCCACCTTGACGGCGAGGCGTATCTTCTCCGACTTCAGGGGAAGGATCGTCCTCAGGCTCTCCACCACAGCCTTCATCTGCTCGTTGGGGTCCTGGAACGGGTCCACTATCACCCTCGCCTCCTGCATCGCCTGGTCAATCCTCAGGGGCGGGTGGGGGAGGAGTGTGCGCGGGTCCACGAAGTTCTTCGAGATCGCCGCTATTATCGCCCTCCTCTTCTCGTCGGTCAGCTTCTTCCTTTGCTCCTGGGTCAGGTTCAGCTCCCCCCGCCTGAGTATCTCGAGCGCAGCCTTGGCGTGGTCGTCGGTCCCGAAGTGCAGCTTCAGCTTCTCGCTGCTCGCCCTTAGCCCCTTCCGTGAGTCGGAGTACACCTCGTCCACAGCTATCACGGCGGATGGCTCCACCTTCCTCCCCTGCTTGAACGAAAGCGCCGAATCGGGGTTGACAAGTATCTCGTAGTGCTCCCCCTCTATGGTCAGCTTCACGGTCGTGAACTTCGACGACTCATGCGTCCTTGGCTTGAAGTCCCCGCCCCCGCGACCGAAGGTGCCGCTCATGCCGGCCCCGCTTCTTAGGAGCTCTTGGCTGGAGGTTTGTCCGACTTCGTCTTGGCCCCGGCCGCGCTCTTCCCTATCTCCGCGTCGACGAGGCGCCTCCACTTCTTGGTCTCCGCTTCGACGACGGCGACCTTGATGTGCGCGGTCCCTGTCTTGTCCTCGCTGACAAGGTAGATGCACTCGATGGCCAGCGTGATGGCAGCCTGAAGGTTCAGGTCGGCTGAATAGTTCTTCTCGAGATAGTCGTTGACCTGGTCGCTCCCCTGCCCTATGGCAATGGCGTGGAACCCAGAGTAGGTCCCCGTCGGGTCGGCCAGATAGACGACGGGCCCGTTGCCTTCGTCTACCCCAGCTATGATGAGAGACACGCCGAAGGGCCTCACGCCCGCGTACTGCGTGTACTGCTGGTTCAGGTCGGCTATCCTCTTGGCGATAGCTTCGATGTCGACCGGCTCGTCGTAGATCAGCCTGTTGCTCTGGGCCAGAACCCTGGCGCTGTCGACCTGGATCCTCGCGTCTGGGATGTAGCCGGCGCCGACCGCTCCGACATGGTCGTCGATCTGGAACATCTTGATCACAGAGTCCCCGCTCTGGAGCTTCCTCCCCTTTTCTTCCACGGCGAGCACGATCCCTTCACTGGTCTGGATGCCCACCGCCAGGCTCCCTCTCCTCACAGTCTCGAGAGCATATTCAACCTGATACAACCTACCATCGGGCGAAAATATCGTGATGGCCCTGTCGTATCCTGCCGAAGGTGCAAACATTTTCTTTTTCCTAGCTCCTTTTCCCCAACTAATTTGGTCGGCTTTTAAACTGTTCTGAGATGCGAGCCCGTTCTCTGAAAGTTCTTATCGCCAACCCTGGCGTTGAAGGCATTGGTCACCGTACTCGTAGTCAACAACTATCCGACGCGGGAGAGGGTCGAAACACTGGAGAAGTGCGTAGGAGGCAACGGGGCGGACGTCGTCAAGGGTGAATGGGACGAGGCTTCGGCTAGCAGGTTCGACTCCTGCGACGGGGTCGTGCTGAGCGGCTCTCCCGCCATGCTGACCGACCCGAAGACGGACGCCAAGTTCCGTCGTGAGATGGACGCCACGCTCGGCTCGAAGGTCCCGATCCTCGGAGTCTGCTTCGGGCACCAGCTCATGGCCCGCGCCTTCGGGGCCGAAGTGGTAAAGGACGGCAGGCACGTCCTAGGGATGGTGAAGACCACGGCCCTCGCCGGAGACCCCCTCTTCTCGGGACTGCCGATGCCCATGATGCTCCTAGAGTCCCGCTACGAGGTGGTGAAGTCCCTCCCGGAGGGTTTCAACCGCATCGCGAAGAGCGAGACCAGCAAGATAGCGGCCATGAAGCACCCAGGAAGGGACCTCTACGGGGTGCAGTTCCATCCCGAGCGGTTCACGAAGGCGAACCCCGAGGGGAACAAGGTCGTCGGGAACTTCGTCCGCCTCCTGAAGTGATATCCTTGCCAGTCCAAAAGGTCATCTTCCACAAGAGCGTGGTCGACAGTCTGTTCAGCTACTCGGCCATGGCGTACCCCAACGAAGGGATACTCCTCATGCGGGGGAAGACGAAGAAGGGGGTGGTCGAGGTCACGGGGGTTGTGATCCCGCCCCTGGCGAACCACGGAGCCGCATTCTCATCATTCAGCTGGTGGATGCTCCCAGTAGACCTGTCTTACCTCGGGGTCGCCCACTCGCACCCCTCGGGGAACCACCACCCGTCCCAGCAGGACCTGCTCCACGCCACCGGGAAGCTCATGGTGATAATGGGTTATCCCTACGCCACCGTGGACAACCTGGGGGTCTACGACCACAACGGGAACGTCATCCCGTTCGAAGTGGAATGAGCTAGCGGGCGCCCAGGACCCTTCTGATGACGCTGACGGAGTAGCCATATTTCTTGCTCAGTTTGACGTGACTGAGCCTGTGCCTCCCATGATCATTCTTTATCAGCCTCTTAACTTCTTCACTTACGTCAACTGCATACGCGGCCCTCGCCTTGCGAGCGTTCTCGAGTTTTGAAAGCCGAAGTCCCTCTTTCCTTGTAAAAGGAAGTGTAGCATCGCGAATTTTCCCCCTGCGCCTCCCGATTCTTACCTCTCCATTGAAGGCCGCGATAGCCTCGTTTCCGGTTATCCTTCCTTCAAGGTACTCGATTGCGATTCGAAGGTCCTCTCGCTTCTTGACGGTGTACCTCAGCATGGCCTTTGCAGCCCTCAAAACGCTCTTAATCTCCGTGACGTCGAGCCTGTATGCTGCCTGCCAGCGTTCCTTCTCGTCCCTTCCAATGCTGCTCGAATTGACGCGGCTTTGATGGAGGAAATTAGATATCGACTCGATCTGCGGCCTCCATGTGTCAACGAACCTTAACTTGAAACGAAGGACCCGCTTCACGACTTCTAATCCAACGTTCCCGTCCCCGTCAAAGTAGCCTGAAACCTGCCTCCAGGAAGAGTAACCTCCGGTTTCAGCGCGATACACAATTGCTTAGCTTTCGTTGCCTAATAAGCCCCAAGAAGACGTTACATGAGACGCTAAGGCTTATATCGTCTCATCAACGAGACCCGTTTATGAGTCAATACACGAAGGGTCAATCGTGGGGCGCGCTGAAAAAGGCGTGGCGTGGCTATAAGGTAGCCAAGGTCCAGAAGAACCCGGAGGACATGAAGAAGTACGCCGAGCGCATCCGTACCCTACAGATGGAGCTTGGACTCGTCCAGGCGAAGTTCCCTGAGCTAGGTCTCAACTGAGGCCCGGCTCTCTTCTCTTTTAGTGCATCTCCTGGGCGTGGTTTGTTACTATCTGGTTCCTCAGGTCCTGGGCCTGCTGCAGCGTGAAGTCGGGCTCGGCCGAGACGAGTATCAGCTTGTCCCCGAGATAGAACGTCATTATGTTGAGCCTCTCCCTCTTCTGATACGTGAACTGTAGCTTCCCGAAGTACCTGTCCCAGGTGGCGTCGGCACTTATCTGGATGGTTATCCCGGCTATCAGCCTGATGTCCTCGCTCTGGGGCTCGAGTGAGGGGATCCCCTTCTTCATCCCCCCGGCGATCTGCCGCCCCGAGTGGTCCATGACTATCGCTGACCTCACCCTCCGGTCGAACTTGAACATCTCGTTGCAGATCTTGTCCCACTGGATCTGTAGCATTACGTCTCTTCCTAGATGACGAGCCGAGATATAAGCGCAACCCCTACCCTGTCCGGGCGCGGCCCCAGCAGGCATGGGCGTCGGTTGGTTGAATGAACATGATGGAATTGTTGACTGTGTTTGACTCGGGCTCTGAAGAGGCATGATACGCCCTATCATGGTCAGCGATGCTCCTAGAACTAGCCGCAATCCTGCTCGGCGCGTGCGCTGGCGGAGTCGCCGCCATCTACGCAGCGGATGCGGGGTATCTCGGACACCGGAAGATGAAAGCAGCCGCCGCTCCAGCGCCCTCGATCGACACTTACGTTACGACGACGGAGCAGGCAACAGAGGTCCCAGCCACGGAGGCACCTGCCGTGGCAGAGCCTGCTCCGTCCCCTGCACCAGCGCTGTATGAGACCGTCCAGCCGGCCCCGGCGCCGGTGACGTACTCAGCACCATCCACGACATCATTCGGAGCGCCGACGCTGGCCAAGAAGCCAACGCGGACATACAGGCGGAGGACGGCTCCAGTGAGGAGCGCTGCCGGTTCCAAGAAGACCCTGGCGAAGCCCAAGAAGCGCTAAGCGAGAAACGAAAACGTGAGCGTGGGTTCATAAACCCACACTCCGCCTCTTTTGTCCCGATTGACTTCCGAGCCCATGGTGGGCCTGCACGTTTCCATAGCAGGGTCTCCTGACCTAGCGTTCGACCGGGCCCTGGAGGTGGGCGCGACGACATTCCAGATATTCACCAGGAACCCCAACCAGTGGAAGTTCAAGCCCCTCGCCGAAGAGACGGTGGCGCTGTTCAGGGAGAAGAGGAAGAAGTCGGGGTTCAGGCGCATCGTCGACCACATGCCCTACCTCCCGAACCTGGCGTCCCCGGAGAAGTCGACCATGAAGATAAGCAGGTACACCCTTGACGAGGAGATCAAGCGCTGCGACGCCCTCGGGGTGGACTACCTGGTGGTGCACCTCGGGAGCCACCTGGGGAAGGGGACGGCGGTGGGGATAGCTAACATCGTAGGGGCAGTCAACGAGGCGATCGCGGGGAGCCAAGGCGATACCGTGGTCCTGCTGGAGAACATGGCTGGACAGAAGAACTGCGTGGGGGCTCGTTTCGAGGAGATCAGGGGGATACTGGATAAGGTGAAGATCGGTGACCGTGTCGGGGTGTGTCTCGACTCGTGCCATGCATTCGCCTCAGGCTTCGACCTAAGCAACGAAGACGCGGTGGCCAGCACCATGGGGCTGTTCGACGAAATCACAGGGTTGGACAGGTTGAAGGTCATCCATCTGAATGACTCGAAAGGGCCGCTCGGGAGCAGGCTGGACAGGCACGAAGATATCGGAGAAGGGAAGATAGGGCGCAATGGAATCAAAGCGTTCCTCCACTATCCTGGCGTGAGCGAGAGACCGTTGATCATGGAGACTCCGTACGATGACATTAGGGCGATGGAGAAGAGCATCAAGCTTGTCAGGACCCTCCTGCGCTAGGCAGTTCAGAGTAAAATACGGGACATCTCGCGAAGGTTGGGGCGGGCCCGTAGCTTAGTTCCAGAGATGGAGAGAACTCAGGTAGAGCATCGGGCTTTTAACCCGAGGGTCAGCGAAGGCCCCTAAACGGGTTCGATTCCCGTCGGGCCCGCAAAGCTCGAAATGAACTCTGTTCTGCATAGATAGCTAAAATCGAGCTACTGAATAGCGCAGGAAATCCGGTCGGAAGATTCGGAGACTATAGGGTGCCTTAAATACAAGTCCGCGATGTAAGACAAGTAATGAGCGAAGCAGTATCAGTTCGACTGCCCGAGGACATAGCGAAGCGCTTAGATGAGTTGGCGAAGTCGCTGGACCGCCCCAGGACGTACATCGTGACTAAGGCGCTGAAGGAGTATCTGGAAGAGTATGAAGATTACCTCGTCGCACTCCATCGTTTGAATGACAAGGACGATAGAGTAGTCTCCGAGAAAGAACTGGTCAAGCTTGACCGGTAAGATCCTCTACAAATCTTCAGTCCGTCACGACCTAAAGAAGATCGCTCGGGGAGACCAAGAGAGGATCCTTCGACAGATCCGAGCGACCCTGGCAGGAAATCCTCGGAGGGGCGACCCGCTGCACGGAGAGTTCGAG
>JACWAI010000012.1 GCA_014874415.1 Nitrososphaerales archaeon | reverse complement strand
TTGCCAGTAAGTCGCAAGGCCGCATCTCTGAGCTCTGCAGCAGCATTCTGATTGACGAACGTATCGAAGACGATTGCTCGGTCCCCCAGGTCGACTATCCCTGCATTGCAGATGGCCCAGCCTCCGTCGGCGGCTATGGCGGCGTAGACCCCGTCCCGCAACATCTGGAGAGCAAAGTGCCTTGATGCAGGAATGTCCTTCTCCATTCGCCATGGGCTACCAGAGGCGTACGATAATATCGTTTACAGGAGGACGAATTGGGTGAAAGGTTCCTCGGGTCCAACAGCCTCAGAAAGCTCGTCCTTTATATAGGCTGAAAGCGCTCTGGGTTCCGAAGTTCAGGATACTTCTGTTAGTGATCTGAGATAGAAACCAACACCAACTTTTCGCGGCTCCTCAAGATGGAGAGGAGTTCGGACAAGTGCCCCCGCTGCGGCAAGGACTCTATGGTGATGGACGGTACCGGGTCAGAGTTTTACTGTGCCGCCTGTGGTTTGGTGGTAAAGGAGAAGATCGTGGACTTGGGCCCGGAGTGGAGGTCGTTCTCGGGGGACGAAAAGGGGGACCGCAGCAGGACTGGAATCCCCACTTCGATAGCAATGCACGACATGGGGCTGGCCACGGTCATAGGGTCGCTCAACAAGGACGCGTCGGGGAGGTCGCTCTCCGGCTCAATGAAGTCGACGGTCGAAAGGATGAGGACGTGGGACAGGAGGAGCCAAGTCCACGAGTCGGCCGACAGGAACCTCCGCCAGGCCTTCAGCGAGCTGAAAAGGTTCGCTGACAAGCTCACCGTGTCAGAGGCGGTCACTGAGAAGGCTGCCTACTTCTACAGGAAGGCGCTCGAGAGGAACCTAGTCAGGGGAAGGTCAATAACCGCGATGATGGCCGCCTCCCTCTACGCCGCGTGCAGGGACGGGGAGATACCGAGGACGCTGAAAGATGTGGCAGCGGTGAGCAACGTCAAGAAGAAGGACCTCGCGAGGTCGTACCGCCTCCTTCACCGGGAGATGGACTTCCAGATGCCGGTGGCCGACGCGACTAGGTGCGTGTCAGGGATAGCCTCGAGGGCGAAAATGTCAGAGAAAACCCAGAGGAGGGCGCGGGAGATCCTGTTCAGGGCGAAACAGACCGGGATTTCGGCCGGCAAGGACCCGATGGGGCTGGCGGCCTCGGCTCTTTACGTCGCATGTACCTTGGAGGGAGAAGAGAAGACTCAGAAGGACGTGGCTGAAGCTGCCAGAGTCACAGAGGTTACGATTCGGAACAGGTACAAGGGACTGAGAGAAGCACTCGGAATCTAATACAACCGGCCTCAGGCTGAACGAACCTAACGAATAGTAAAAAGCCGCGGGTCGGACTTGAGTCACCATTGGTCGACCCAACCCTAATCTCCCAGTGGACGATTCGGGATAATCTTCCTGGCAGTGACTGTGGTGACTATGCAGGGGTGCGCCTGGCGATTATGGCTTTGGCCTTCCTGCCTTGACTGGGTCATTCAGCATCCTGTTTTAGAAAAGGGTGGACGGAGTGACGCTCCGTCTTTTGCACGTAACGAGACCTAATTTGTGCCCTGAGGAGCCGTTTCCACTTTAGTTGCGCTGGCGAACCTTGGGCCTACCTGCGTGATCTTGATCCGCGCCTTCTCACCTTGCTTTCCTCCTGCGACAAAGATGACGAAGCCGTCGATCTTGGCAACCCCGTCACCCTTTCTGCTCGTCTCGCTGATTGTGACGTCATATTCCTTGCCGACCTCTACTGGCTTGGCCCCCTCCGACCTGAACCCTCCGCTAGAACCAGATCGCCCGAAACCGCCTCCGCGTCCGTAACTCGTTATCTCATCTCCCAGTGCTTGGACGACACTAATCGTCCCATCATTCAGAGGCTATAAAAGAGGTGATTTGTGTCGCCAAACGACCGTACTGGAGAGAGCCCACATCAACGGCCTGCTCCTCTAGACCGTGCCTAGAAGACATAACCACAGCGTTACGACATCATCTCTCAATTGTCTGATTACGAAGCGGAAGAGGAGAAACTCAGGAAGCTATACGACCAGGCACGCGCATTGGGAAACCAAAGGAAGAAGAAGGAATACAGGGAGAAGATTGCCGAACTGAACCGGCTCCGCAAGGCTGATCTGAGAGAAAGTAACCGATTGAAAGGCTAGCGTCTCTCGAGATCGGAGGGAGAAGGATATGGAGTGCGATGCCGCGGGTCGGATTTGAGCCGACGACACCTCGGTCTTCAGCCGAGTGCTTATGAGCCTACAAGGTCTCCTTAGCCTTCGAGCCAAAACAGGCTGAGCTACCGCGGCACCATCAGGCT
>JACWAI010000101.1 GCA_014874415.1 Nitrososphaerales archaeon | reverse complement strand
CGAATTGATCGACAGGCTGAGAGAGGTCGAGGAGACGGCGGGCCTGGACTACAAGCTCGTCAGGGGGCTCTCGGCCCTCCTCGAAAGGGAGTGCACCTTCGAGGCTGAAAGCGCCCTCCCCGACCCTGGCCGGGCAAGGATGGCCGTCTTCGAGGAGGCCAGCAGGGCCAGGGCCACCACCAACAAGGAGGAGACCGAAGCCGTCCTGGCGAAGGCCGCCTCTGAACTCGGGATTGACCGCGACGCCCTAGGGAAGACCCTCTACAGCGACATAGAAGAGGAGCTGATCCTCAAGAGGTTTGCCCGGCCCCTCCTCCCCGAACCCGGGCGGCTCCTCGAGAGATACAACCTATCCCTGACGCAGACCCTCCTCTTCAAGTCGCTCCGCGTGGAGTTCACAGCCTCGGGGAACTGGAAGAACATATTCAGGAACGTGAAGAGGTTCGGGCTGATCTATTCGGTGGAGAAGAACGACGAAAACGGCTCCTCGTTCCTCGTCTCTCTTGACGGCCCCCTCTCCCTCTTCAAGTTCACCGAACGCTACGGCACGTCCGTCGCCAAGCTCCTCCCCCAGATAACCGCGTCCGACTCTTGGAAGATCAAGGCTGAGATCCTGGCCAGGAGCAAGGGGAACAGGGTGTACTCCTTCGAGGCCGACAGCAAGGAGTTGGGCGGGGTGCTGCACGAACCGTCCCTGGCGGAGATCGGAGGGCCGGACGGGAGAATCTCACTCTTCGACAGCGGCGTGGAGGAGAAGTTCGCGAGGGCGTTCACCGCCCACAGCACCGGGTGGACGCTGAGGAGGGAGCCCGAGCCCCTGGTGGCTGGAACGCACGTCCTCATCCCCGATTTCAGTTTCGAGAAGTTCGGCAAGAAAGTGTACTTGGAAATCGTCGGGTTCTGGACCCCGGGCTACCTCGAGAGGAAGGTGGACAAGCTGAGGACGGTCACCACCGGCGCCGCCGCCGTGGACATGATCATAGCCGCAGACGAGAGCCTGGCCTGCGCGAAGCTGGAGAGGCTGAAGGGGTCGGCGGCCCTGGTCTTCTACTACAAGAGGGAGGTTCCGGTCAAGCCTGTGGTCGAGCACCTGAAGGAGGTGGAGGCGTCCATCCTCAGGAAGCAGGCCGAGGCTTTCAGGCCCGAATCGGTCGAGCTGAGGGGAGACATCGTGACCCTCGAGAGCATGGCGAAGGGCGCCGGGCTCCCCCTCGATTCGATTAGGACGGCCATGGCAGGCTTCGAATCCGACGGCTATGTGAAGGCGGGGGACCTGTTCATCTCCAGAGGGAAGCTAGACGAGGTGGGGCGGAAGCTGGAGGGCGTCGAGAAGCTCACTGAC
Organism: Nitrososphaerales archaeon; assembly: GCA_014874415.1. Taxonomy (GTDB): domain Archaea; phylum Thermoproteota; class Nitrososphaeria; order Nitrososphaerales; family Gagatemarchaeaceae; genus UBA183. Next base: position 718 of record JACWAI010000101.1, on the reverse strand, counting down.
GCGCTGAAGGTGATTGCGGAGTCCGGCTTCAGGGAGGACGACTGGGAGAAGGTTTTGAATGCGCTAGGGTATGCCTCCGTCTGGGAGGGGATGGACATAGCGAACGCCAGAATATTGAAACGTTCCTGACGAACGAATGGGCAGATAGTCAGTCAGCAATGAATTCCTTTTCCCATAGGACTGTCGTCGGCGGCGGTCGATCATTAGGAGATCGTTAGGATGGTGAAGATTAGTGTCGAAGGCTCGTCGCAGGAGTGCAGGGAGTGGCTGAAGGACTGCCTGAGTGTCTTTCAGAGCGTCAAGCGCATGAGGATAGAGATTGCCTGCGCCTACAAAGCGCTCCCGAAGAACGTCCTCGCTAGGACGAAGGGGAGGGTGGACGTAGATAGGGACATCGACGCCGAATCCCTGCTCCTTAATGGCGTACCGAGGGCGAAATCAAAAAGGATTCTCCGTCAGTCTTTCACAATTGAGGTGAATTCCGTGATGAAGAACATTGAGAAGGCCGCGCTGAGGGAGCAGGTTGTGAAGAACGTGCTTGTCCACGAGTTGATGCACGTTGAGAGGAAGGACCTCCTCGAGCTCAGCAAGGACTATCGGAAGAGGAGGAGGAAGAGGGTCCACGCCGGCCTTGAGAAGGAGGCGTTCGAAAGATACAACCGATTGAGGGTTCTTGAGGGCCTCTCGAGAATAGCCGACAGGGGGGACCTCGAAAGGG
>JACWAI010000100.1 GCA_014874415.1 Nitrososphaerales archaeon | reverse complement strand
TCGTCCTTCTTGAGCTTGGAGAGGAAGCTCAGGACGTCCTCGGTCTTGGCGTCCGGGTTGAGGCATTCGTCCACGACGACCCTGAAGCCGCCCCCCATGGACTTCTTCATTATGTCCATGGTCTGCCTCGCTCTTAGTATGGGGCTGGAGACAACCACCGTGGGGGCGAAGCCCCAGTTGTCCTTCGCGACCTTCAACACCTGCACGGCCTGCTTTTCGCCTTGTTCCGAAACAGGGGGGTCCTCGCCCTTGGAACTGAAATCCGCCTTCGCGTGCCTCAGTATGTAGACGTTCATGGTCGAAGGAAAGGCACGGGCGCGCTTAGGCCTGCAGCGGTCATATGACCGTTAAGTCTTATACCGTCAGCATGCCCTCAACGGACCGTGGGGCTCTTCGAGGTGCGCTTCAGGCTGGAGCACGACTGCCCCTACACTAGGTTCACGAAGGCGAACCCCGAAATCGAAGTGCAGCACTGGTGCAGCAGAGAGAGCGATGTCCTCGAGCTCGCCCACCCGGGAATTGACGGGCCAGAGATGGATAGGAGGCTCCGGTCGCTCGAGAACGACCTCGGTTCGAAGTTCGTCCGCAAGCTGAGCGTCAGCAAGAACAGGTCTATGATCGTCCAGAAGCACAGTTACGCTTCGATGAAGCAGAACGTGAACGCGGTCATAGAAGAGCACAACTGCATGGAGGTCCAGCCGACGGTGTATCGGGACGGTTATGAGTGGTACAGGGTGCTGGCGTTCAACCACACCGACCTCGTGGGGCTCTTCGGTGCCCTCTCCAGCTGGGCTGACGTAGAAGTCGTATCCAAGGAACAGCTATCGGAGCGCTCGGCCCGTGACACCACGACTGTGTCGCTGAGGAGCCTTTTCGGGGGTTTGACTGACAAGCAGCTCAACGCGATGCTTGTTGCCCTCAGCACTGGGTACTACGACGTCCCGAGGAGGACGAGGACAGCCGACATATCAAGCAGGATGAGGGTCCCGAGGACGACATACGAGGCGCACTTGAGGAAGGCCGAGGGGAAGGTTCTCCGGGCGCTCCTCCCGTACATCGAGCTCGTCTCAAGCGCAGAGAGATGATCATCAGCGTTGGAAGTAGTAGGCGGCCGTCAGGGATAGGTAAGTCTGCTTAAATCGGAGTCCTCCGTGTTAGGGTTGCCGGGGTCAGAGGGACGTGAGTTGCTGGTCATGTCCTCATCAAAGAGGCGACGTCTCGGCTCGAGGTCTAGGCTCATCATCCCCGGCGGTTTCAACTTCCTTACTCTTTTAGCCGCCTTCGTCGGCAATTCCAGAGGCCAGCGCCATGGTTTTTAACTGACCCTGGCAAGAAAGGAAGCGCCGGGTCAGAACGGCCCCGTAGGGTGGCTTGGTTCCACATCATGGTGGCGACGAAGCCATTCAGGGAGTGGTTTTCATCATCCCCGGCTGCGTAAGAACCTTCCCAGAGCTTATAGCGACCAACCAGGGCCCGGAGCCAGTTTGAAATTCTCCTTCGAGGTCAAGGAGTCCGACCTCCTGGGCAGGATAGGCACCCTGAGTGTCGGAGGCAAGTCCCTCGAGACCCCCTGCTTGTTCCCTGTCATCCACCCTGTGAGCCAGATCGTGCCGACAAGGGACCTGAAGCAGATGGGGTTCCTTGGTCTCATGACCAACTCATACATCATCCATTCGAGGAGGAAAGATGAGGCGCTGGAGAAGGGGATACACGACCTGCTCGATTTTGACGGGGTGTTCATGACCGACTCGGGGGGATATCAGGTCCTGGAGTACGGGGACCTCGAGGTCGGATACAAAGAAGTGGCCACCTTTCAGGCGGACATCTGCTCCGACATAGCGGTCACCCTTGACAGGCCCACCGGGTACCCGCAGAAGAGGTCGGTGGCCAGAGAGACCGTGGACTACAGCCTGAAGAACGCGAGGTCGACCCTGAACGAGTTCGGGGAAAGAGACACCACCTGGGTCGGCCCAATCCAGGGGGGGCTTCACCTCGACCTTGTGCGGAGGTCCGCGGGCGCCCTCGAGGAGGCAGGGTTCAGCTTCCTCGCTTTGGGTAGCCCGGTGCAGGTGATGGAGAACTACATGTTCGCCGACCTGGTCAGGATGATCATCGCCGCGAGGAAGAAGATGAGATACTCCACTCCTCTGCACCTCTTCGGGGCCGGCCACCCCCTCACCATGTCCCTGGCAGTCGCCCTCGGCTGCGACACCTTCGACTCGGCGAGCTACGTCATCTTCGCCAGGACGGGGCGATACATGAGCCGCAATGGGGTCATGACTCTCCAGTCGATGAAATACCTCCCCTGCAGCTGCCCCGTGTGCACGAAGACGAGCGCGAAGGAGCTGCTCGAGCTGGACCACGGCGAGCGCACGCGGCGCCTTGCGGAGCACAACCTGTTCATCCTCAGGGAGGAGCTGGAGGCGTGCAAGGAGGCGATATCTGAGGGGAGGCTCTGGGACCTGGTCGAGGAAAGGTCGATGGCGCATCCGAGGCTGAGAGAGGCGTTCGTCGAGCTAGCCAAGCACTCGGAACAGCTTTCACTGGGGACGCCTGCGATCAAGGAAAGGGGGCTCTTCGTCAGGAGCGCCGAGGACGCGAGGAGGCCAGAGGTGTTGAGCGCGAAGGCGCGTCTTTCTGAGGTCATGAGCACTTACGCCAAGGCGGCTCGGGTGGGCCATGCGGGCGAAGGCAGGCCGCGTAGAAAATCAGTGCATGACAAGGGCCGCGACCTCTTCATCCACCACCCCGTGTTCGGACCCGTCCCGGCCGAGCTAGAATTCCAATACCCGTTCAGCCAGACCGAGGCCGAAGGCACGCCTCCTGCAGTCACCACCCAAGAGACGAGTAAGACGAAGGCAGCGGGGCATAGCCGGGTGACCGAGAAGAAAGGGGCGAAAACCCGGAAAGCCGTCAGGAGTAGACGGACCCGGTGGGGCGCTTCTCCTTCTCCTCGATAATCTTCAGCTCCCCCTCGATGACCTCGGCTCCCTTGATCAGGGGCGCGGTGCTCGCCGAGAACCCGTACCTCTTCGAGAGGAACTCCACGGCCGAGGCCGCCGCCCTGGGGTCGACCCTCTCCGTGTTGGAGTAGGCGAGAACCGCGAGCGCCGGGAAGGAGTTCATCTCGAACGTGTTGAGGAGGGAAGCCACCGGGCCGACTATCATCCTGTCCTCCTCGAATATCGGCTCCCCGGGAAGCCCCCCCTTCGAGGCGAAGGCGCTTGTCATGGCGACCTTGTACTTGCTGTCGTCGTTCCTGAGGGACTCGTCCAGGCCCCCCACGAGGGCAACCTCCTTCGCCCCGGATATCATTATCCAGTCCGCCAGCTGCCTGTAGAATTCGTTCTCCTTCTCCCTGACGGGGGAGACCTCCGCCTTCAGAAGGGAAAGCCCCCCGGCCGCGAAGACCTCGTAGGGGGTTGATATCCTCCCCTCGACCTGGGAGGAGACGGCGGGCGCGTGCTCGTAGTCGATGAAGCACCTGCGCTGTGCCTTCAGCTCCGTAATGAGGAACTTCACCGTCCAGTAGCCCGTCGCCCCGATGCCATGGAAGCCGGCTATCAGCGAAGTCCCGTCCAGCCTCGTCCCGTCCGGTATGATCTTCAAATGCGGGAGAACCCCCGACACAGGTGGCCTTTAAACCGAACATGGACGGCGCCTGATTCGGCGGGGCTATGCTCGAATCAGTACACCGATGGAATTGTTAAAAGACAACAGAGGTGGCCACTGTCTACGAAAGAACAAAGTCAGCAGAAAAATGGCTTTGGAAGGTTCATTGCAATCGTCATAACACTTCTCTTCGTCCTATCGGCCGTTCCAGTCGCGCCAGCGAGCGCATCGGCCCCCATCGGCGCAGTCTCCTACAACCCCGCACCGGCCAATAAGTTCCACGCGCCAATTTCCAGCATAGGGCTGATCGCCCTGGGCCACGGCCCGAAGGTGCCCAAGGGAGTCCAGCTTCCGACCCCCGCGTCCTTGCAGACCAGCTCAGGAACGACCGACCTCACCCCCTCCAATTCGATACGCTTTATCAATGACTTGAGCTACATCCCGCAGAGCGAGACATCAGTCGCCGTCGACCCCGCCAACACGAGCAGGGTTGTCGGAGGCTACAACGACGCGAGATACTTCTTCTGCAGCGGCCTCCCAACCGCCGCATGCCCTTCAGGGTGGACCTACTCCCTCTCGGGCTTCACGACCTCCTCCAACGGGGGCCGAACGGTGACCAAGAGCGATGATATCCCAGGGCTTCTGGTGACCGAGGACAACCTCACGTCCGGCCAGTTGGTGCCAGGGTTCCTCGTCTCGTGGGGCGACCCATCGGTGGTCGCAGCTCCCGGGCACACGTTCTACTACGCCTCCCTCGCCATAGACCCGGTCACCGGCGCGAACGGCGTGATGGTAGCCGAGTCCAACTCCAGCCTATGGAGCAGCGGCGCGAGCTGCCAGACCTCCCAGAATACGCCCGGGAAGAACGGGTGCTGGACCCCAACCTTCATCTTCGGGAACTTGACATTCGCTTGTTCGACAAGCGGCTGCTCCAACAACAGCTTCGAGGACAAGGAGCTCGCCTCGGTCGACTTCCTGCCCAGTTCCTCCTACTACGGTAGCGTCTACGTCACCTGGGACCACTTCTTCGCCAGCGGTCTAAGCGCCACCTTCGGTGCAAGATGTGACGCCTCACTCAAGTGCGTGATGATCTCGGGGGGAAGCGTCTCCCCAATCTCAGGCTCTGACCCATTTGTCGCCTTCTCCACCCCCTCGGTGGGGAAGGATGGCACGGTCTACGTCTCCTGGTGCAACTATGGCACCTTCACAACCTACGGGCCGGTATCGTGCAAGGTCGTCTCATCCCCGGCCGGAGGAGGCTCCTTTGGGGCAGCGAGCACCATACTGAGCTTCATGGGAACCGGGGCTACCTTCCCGACCTACACCGCGTTGATCGGATACGCGACCGAGCAGTTCAGGACCAGCAGCATCCCCGTGATCGCAGCCGACGGGAGCAATGCGAACAACCTCTACTTCGCAGTGGACGCCTGCACTCAAGGCTCTTACTACGTGCTCGCAGGCGCGGGGCCGCCGGACAACCCCGGCAACTGCGGCCTCTCGGGCATCATCTTCGCCAAGTCCTCCAACGGAGGAGCGACCTGGTCGACACCACAAGTCATCTCGTCCCCCGCCGTCAACGTGCAGCCGTGGATCACCGTCGACCCGAGCTCGGGCAAGGTTGTCGTCGCTTGGTACACGACCCAGTACGACCCGTTCAACCACCGCATCGACGTCGTCGCAGCCATATCCACCAACGGGGGTACCTCGTTCTCAACAATGCGCGTCACAAACATCTCGGATGAACCAAACGCAGACCCTGAGATGTATGACTACACGGTAGCCAGCGGGTTCGGCGGTTCGTTCGTCGTTCCACAGTTCGGGGACTACTTCCAGGCGCAGGCGCTCTCCGGCAAGCTCTTCATCCTCTACACGGGCAACTACGTGGCCGAGCAGGGCGCATTCAAGGCCAGCCCGTTCCTTGCTGTCATGCCGTCGGTGGCGCCCAACCTGGTTCTGTCGCCGTCGGCAGGAGCGCAGAGTCCCGACCCGTCGGTGACGGAGGCGTCGCCCGGGCAGAGCGTCCCCTTCAACGCCACGGGGTTCACCCCCAACGCTTCATTCACCCTGTCCCTAAGCTGGAGCGGCCTGAGCGTCTCGCTGGCCAGCGGGACAGTGTCTCCTGCAGGGTCCATCATCGGCAGCTTCACTGTGCCCAACGTGCAGAGCCAGGTATACACGGTGACCGCCGCCGACAGCTCCGGTGTCTCCGCGTCGTCTCAATTCGGGGTCGAGCAGGTCGACCTCACGCCTCTGCAGAACTCGCTCAACAGCCTCACCAGCTCTCTCTCGACGCTCTCATCAACTGTCAGCACAGACTTCACCTCGCTTGGAGGGTCAATCACAGCTCTGGGGACAACTGTCAGCACAGCCTTCACCTCGCTTGGAGGG